>JALHPG010000038.1 GCA_022842625.1 Bacteroidia bacterium
TATTGGAATTGTTGATTATGCGCATACACCCGATGCGTTAAAAAATGTTTTAGAAACTATTAAAGATCTAAGATCGCTTCCGGATCTTCGCTTCTTGGATTATCGGCAGTTAAAATTATTTTGTTGCTATACTCGCAAGCAATTGCTGCCATTACAGGACGCTTAGCTGCATCTCTATCACCACCGCAACCAACAAGCGTAATCACCTGCTCGGCACCTGTTCTTAGATCTTTAATAGTTTCTAAAACATTTTTTAACGCATCGGGTGTATGCGCATAATCAACAATTCCAATAACACCCTTAGGCGATTTTACATATTGAAAACGTCCTTCAACCGAATTAAGATTACTTAAAGCCGTTAACACATTTGTTTTATTTTGTTTCAATAAAATGGCTGCAGCATAAACTGCTAAAACATTGTACGCATTAAATGTGCCGATCAATTTTACCCATACCTCAACATTATCAATATTCAACAACAATCCGTTCAATTGATTTTCGAGGATCTTGCATTTAAAGTCGGTAATGTTTTGAAGACCGTAAGTGTATTTTTGTGCTTTGGTATTTTGCAACATGATGGTTCCATTACGATCATCACGGTTGATTAAAGCAAAGGCTGTATTTGGCAATTGATCAAAAAAGCGTTTTTTAGCTTTTATATATTCATCAAAGGTTTTATGATAATCTAAATGATCATGCGTGATGTTGCTAAAAATTGCGCCCGTAAAACTTAATCCTGCAATTCTGTTCTGCACTACAGCATGCGAACTCACTTCCATAAAAACATACTCACAACCCTGTGCAAGCATATTGGTTAGTAATTCATTTAAAGTTAAAGCATCAGGTGTAGTATGTGTAGCTGGAATTATCGTGTTGTTAATTTTATTCTCTACTGTTGAGATCAACCCAACAGAATAGCCCAATGATCTAAATAAATTAAATAATAAAGTAACGGTTGTTGTTTTGCCATTTGTACCGGTAATACCAACCAATTTTAATTTTTCAGAAGGATTGTCGAAAAAGTTACAAGCAATGATCCCCAAAGCATACGATGAATCGGCAACTTTAATATAAGTTACTGCTTCGTTTTTATTTTCAGGTAATTCTTCACAAACAATTGCAATGGCACCAAGCTCAATTGCCTTATCAATATAGGTATGACCATCAACTGCAGTTCCTTTTGTTGCAATGAACAATGAATCTTTTTTTACAGTTCGTGAGTCAAAAGTAACCGAAGAAATGGCCATGTGAGTGGAGCCAATTATTTCCTCTAGTCTAACCTTATATATTATATCGCTTAACAGTTTCATTTTAGTACCCTATTTTAGCTCAGTGTTAATGTTATTTTATTTCCTTTAGTAAACTTTTGTCCCGCTTCAATGCTTTGTTTGTGTACACTTCCAAATCCTTGAAGTTGAACATGCATTCCATTGTTCTCTAATAGAAATAAAGCATCTTTAGCAGACAGGCCGTGTAAATTAGGCATGATGCCTTTTTTTAATTGACCCTCAATATTATTTTCAGAAAAAATTATTCTGGTAGAATCTTTTGTATTACGATTCACGAATTTTTCGTTCTCAACATCAGAAGAAGGAAGTGAAAAGTTTTTTGCAATAGAACTAATTTCATTTGCTTTAGTTGTTATTACCCCCGGAACTTTTGTGATGTGATCGTTTTTATTATTAATAGGTTGAATAAAATCTAAACTACCGGAGAATACTTTTTCGGCGATCTCTTTAAAAACCGGGCCCGCAACTGCTGCGCCATAATAAACGCCATTGCTAGGCGAATTAATTACAACGATACAAGAGTATAATGGATTTTCTGCCGGAAAATACCCAACAAAGGAAGCCTGGTAATTACGATCACCAACATCACCGTAAACTGGTCTGCCTTTTACTTTTTTTGCACCTATCTTGGCAATTTGTGCAGTTCCGGTTTTACCGCCTACTTTAAAAGCAGTAATGTTTAAGGTTTTTCCCGAGCCATTAGCAACAACACCTTCTAATAATTTTTTTGCTTTAACAATGGTTTCTTTTTTTACTATTTGCTCTTCTAAAATCTCTGTTCCAAATGTTTTTACAACAATACCATTACGTTTAATTTCTTTTATAAAGCGTGGTTTTACCATTTTACCATCATTTGCAACGGCATTGTATAAGGTTAAAGTTTGCAATGGTGTAATTAAGCTTTCGTAACCATAACTTAATTGCGGCAAAGTTACACCCGACCAATATTTGGTTTTGGTTTGCGGAATAGATCCTTTTCCTTCGCCGGGAATAGACAGTCCTAATTTTTCATTTAAATGAAATGAGTTTAATTTGTTTGCGAATTGCTGCGGATTTTTAGAATAATATTTGGTTATAATTTTACTTACGCCAACATTAGAAGATGTTTCAAAAACACGTTGAACCGTTAACACAGGCGACTCAGGCGCATGCGAATCTTTTACTTTTTTATCAAAGTACATACACTCACCATTACCAACAGTTACTTTTTCATCAAGACTAACATTGTACTCATCTATTACAGCTAACATCGAAGCCAACTTAAACGTTGAGCCCGGCTCTGTTGGATAACCAATAGCGTAATTAAAACTCTCACTGTAGCTTGAAGTATCTTTAGAACTCTTTGTAAGATTTACAATTGCTTTTATAGCGCCTGTTTTTACTTCCATTAAAATAGCGCAACCATGAGATGCTCCATTTTTTATTAAGGAACGCATTAATGCTTGTTGCGCAACGTCTTGAATATTTATATCAATAGTAGTATAAAGATCACTTCCGTCTTTTGGCTCAACTTCATTCTCGTCATTAATTGGTCGCCAAACACCACCTGCAATTTGTTGCATTAAACGCTTTCCGCTAACACCACTTAATGTGCTGTCAAACGCACCCTCCAGGCCAACAGGTTTAACTCCTGCTCTAGCCATTCCAATAGTTCTGCCGGCAAGCATTTGAAAAGGACGTTCGCGACGATTGGTTTGTAAAGTAACTAAACCACCTTTTCGTCCTTTTCTGAAAATCGGGAATGATTTTAATTGTTGTAGATCTTTATAAGACACATTTCGCTGAAGCAACACATATCTGTCGTTATTTTTACGTGCCTTATTTAAAATTTTTAAATAATCTCTGGTTGTTTTATCGCCAAATAAATTACTTAAACTATATGCGAGTGAATCGCGATTAGCTTTATAGATCTTATCGCTAATGCTTGGTGCATTAATATCAACAGCAATTTCATAATATGGCAACGAGGTGGCAAGTAAAGCACCGTTAGCATCAAAAATATTTCCACGAACAGCTTCAACAGAATCTAATTTAGTAGTAAATGCTTCTGCTTTATTTCTCCAAATGTCACCTTGAACGAATTGAATTACACAAATACGGTATAATATTCCAAGTGCAAACAAGCACATGAAAATGTACACCAAATACGTGCGTGATAAAATATTTTTCTTTTCGTTCAAGTTTAGTTTGCTGCTTTATATAATTGTGTGCTATCTACTTTAATTTTAACCGGCGGCACTACAGGTTCTTTTAGTCCAAGTTTTTCTGCAGCTTTAGCCACTTCACTTTGCTTACTTGCAAACATTAAGTCGCTTTTGGTTGAAATATATTCTGATCGTAACTCTTTTAGTTGATTAGAGATCTTATTTACTTCTCTGATCTTATCGTCGGCATAATAACCGTTTGCGATGTAAAGAATTGCGATAAACGCCAGGAAAATTATAAAAGGTAAATGCCTTAATGTTTTATCGTTAGTAAGGAATGTGCCGCTAAAAATTGCCGAAAGACCTTTGCCGAGAACACCTTTTTTACGAGGCTTAGAAGGTTTTTGAGGCTTAGAGTCGGTCGTTTCTTCAACAACAACTTCTTGCTCTATTACTTCCGGTTCCTCTGTGGTTATTTCTCTGTATTTGTTTGCCACTTATTTATTTTCGGTTTTCTTGTTTTTAGTTTCTTGTTTTTGTTTCATTTTCCCAAATAGAAAGCAGAAACTTTAAATTTTTATTGCTACTCTTAATTTTGCACTGCGTGCTCTTGTATTGTTTTTAATTTCTTCCTCTGTTGGTAAAATTGGTTTGGATGTTAGATTCTTGAATATTTTTTTACTTGTTCCAAAAACAACATCCTTCTCTTCTATCCCTTCAACATTGCCTGCCCTGATAATATTTTTTACTAATCTGTCTTCTAAACTATGGTATGAAATCACTACCAATCTTGCGCCGCTGTCAAGAATTTCAACACATTGTGTTAAACATTCTTTTAGCGCCTCTAATTCCTGATTCACTTCTATTCTTAATGCCTGAAAAACTTTGGCTAAAAATTTATGCTCTTCAAATTTTGGTGTACAAGATGAAATTGCTTCTTTCAATTCATTTGTTGTTGAGATCTCTTTTGCTTCTCTTGCTTCGCAAATAACAAATGCTAAGCGTGCAGCGTTATGGATCTCGGCATAGGTTTTAAAAATATGAATGAGTTGTTTATCAGAATATTCATTCACGATCTTTTTTGCTGTTAATGCATTTTGCTGATTCATACGCATATCCAACTCCGAATCAAAACGAATTGAAAAACCGCGAGATGCTTCATCGAACTGATGAGAAGAAACTCCAAGATCACCCAAAATACCATCTACTTTATTTACTCCATATAATCGCAGGTAATTTTTAAGATGTCTGAAATTATGCGGTATCAATGTAAAGCGCGGATCCTTAATTGCATTTTTTTGCGCATCCTCATCTTGATCAAAAGCAAACAGTTTTCCTTTTTCGTTCAACTGTTTTAAGATGTGAGCAGAATGTCCACCACCACCAAAAGTCAGATCAACATAAATACCATCCGGCTTAATGTCTAAATTATCAATACAGGCTTGTAAAAGAACGGGGTTATGATACTCACTCATCGTTACCGTCGTTAAAATTTAATCCGCCCAACACATCTTCGGCTAATTTTTCAATATCAATATCTTGATTCAAGAAATCTTCGTATAATTTTTTATCCCACAACTCGATTACGTTGTTGCTTCCTAAAACTTTCAGATCTGATTTTATATCTGCGTAATCGGTTAATGATTTTGGCAATAATAAACGCCCCGAATTATCAGCTTCAACATTTGTTGCACCACCGGTAAATTTTCTAACAAACACATCGTTAGCTTTTATTAAGCGATTAAGTTTGCTTAGTTTTTTGTTTAATTTTTCCCACTCATTTATTGGGTATAAAACCAAACATTTTTGGTGAAGATTTCGGTTAATTACAAAGCCTTTTTCAAATAACGCTTCCAGCTGCTTCCTAAGGTCGACAGGAAACATGAAACGCCCTTTTGCGTCCACTTTACAATCGTATTCCCCTATTAGGCTTGTCATTACTTGATAATTAAGATTTTAGCAAAAATATGGATAATATTCCCACTTTTTACCACTTTAAGCCATTTTTTACCACTATTGTTGAAAAAATGGAGGTTTTAAACAATGTTAATATCGCTAAGAATCAGTCAGTTAAAAACCATTTATGCCTTAGAACACAGAATTAGTAAGCAATTGAAAGTGGGAATGTGGAAATAAGCCGCTTGTTTTTGAACAGGCTTCTGAACAGGATATTAACAATTTGGATCGGAGGGGATTTTTGCCAAAAAAGGCATAGAGATTTCTTGAAGTTTTTGAAGAAACTTCTGTGAATTTTTTAAAACGAAATAAGATTCGAGGGATTTTAGACACAATTTATTTAGAATAATCTAAATAAAATTGCCTTTTTTAAAGTAATCGATGATGGAATCGATGATCAATTTGTTTTGTTGTTTTGCGTCTAAGTGTGGTAGATTTTGAACGAGCTTCCAGTGAGGCCAACCTTCTTCATCTCTGCCTAAAAATTCGTAAAAGCCATACGGTTCAAGTAAGGTGCAAATGGCAATATGCATCACTTCCAGCTTTTCGTCTTTTTTATATTTTTTAAATGGCTTACTTAATTCCTGCAATCCTATCATAAATAAGATAGAATCATAATCCATTTCTCCATCAAAACGTTCTTTTAATTTTATCTGGAGTCTCTCCCAATCACTTGCCATTCCTATTATAGATTTTAGTCGTTAGATATTAGTCGTAAGTCTTTAAATTAGATTATAGTCTTTAGTCACACTTATTCTTGTTCATCTAATTCTTCTTCATCATCCTCATCAAATTCACCTTCGTTCAAATCGGGTAACATTGTTCTGGTGGCTTGCACCTGTTGATGATGGTGTTGAATGAAATCCAAAAGCTCTTCTTTGCCAACTTTCTTTTCTGAAGAAGTAATAAAACTGTTTGGAAGATCTTCCCACAATTTTAAAAGTTCAGTTTCGATATTCTTAATGTTTTTTGCTAATTCTAATTTTGAATTTTTATCTGTTTTCGTGTAAACGATGCTAAACGGAATTTGATTTTCGCCGCACCATAACATAAAATCTTTATCGATCTGTTGCAACGGCAAACGACTGTCTATTAACACAAATAAACACACTAACGTTTCGCGCTTTTTACAATAATCGTAAATAATGGTCTCTAATTTAGCGCGATTATCTTTACTGGTTTTTGCAAATCCATAACCAGGTAAATCAACCAAAAACCAATTATCATTTATAGTAAAGTGATTTATTAATTGTGTTTTGCCGGGTGTAGCAGATGTTTTAGCCAACTTGCTGTTATTGCACAGCATGTTAATTAATGAAGACTTCCCTACATTACTTCTACCTATAAAAGCAAATTCGGGTAAACTTGGTTTCGGACATCCAAAAATGCTCGATGCACTTTGCTTAAATACTGCTTTCTTTATTATCATTTTTATTTTTTCTGCTGTTATAAACTTCTCGACTACGCTCGAAGTGACAAAATACACCTTTCTTTACTTCTATTTTAAAATTCCCTTTTCTACTAAGTAAGAATGGAAATGTCTTTCTTTTTTGCTTTGATAAACATCTTTTATAGTTACCAAAATCCCGGTTTCTTCAACACCACCAAAAGTAGGGTTAATGGCAGTACCAAAACTTTTCATAGTGCTGCTTAAATTCATATAAGCATTTACTAAAGGAGGAATATTTTCGCCTAAAGCACGCACTAATTTGTTTAAATGTGCATGTCCCGCTTTGTAATCTAAACTTTTTAGTTCGTTTATAAAGCCTGAAACATCTGTTTTATAGGTAATGCCGTGAATAGGCGTTACTAATTTTTCGGGATCTGGAAAATAATGCAGCATAAAAGACAAAATATAATCTCTTGCTGTTACATTAAAATCGGTGTACATGGTGACTTTACCGTAAAAGTATTTTTGCGATGGATTGTCTATAACTAATGCGCCAAGCCCATCCCAAAGATTATCTAAACTAAATAAACCTTTGCGAAATTGTTCGCTTGGTTGATATAAAGGCTGAATGAAAGAACGACCTAACTCAATGGTATACGGCAAATACTCCTTATAAAATTGTTCGCTAAAATCAAACAACTCGGTTGTTGCCAGTTGTACTTTACCGTTTATGTATTCTGCATCTTTACATAAAATAAAACGGTAGGCGCCAACAATTTCTTTATCCTCCGGATTCCAAACTAATAATTGCTGATAAGGATGAGAACTGGTGTCAAACTCATCAATATCGATAGATTTTCCGGTTCCACCGCCCGCATGCCTAAACGTAACCTCACGCAATCTGCCGATCTCGCGCATAACATTAGGCGAGTTGTGGTGTGTAATTATATAAATTTCATTATTGCCATTGTTGGTCTTGCGAACATAACGTTCCTTGGTTAGTTCACTCAACAACGCATCCTTACTAACTTGTTCAATAATATTCTCCATAAGACTATGTGTAAATATACGATTAAAATAAAAATAGCTATTTTTTAATTATCTTTAAAGCATAATTGAGTATGCACGCTTTGGTTTTTTATAAAAATTTAACGGCTTTATTTTTAATCTTTTTTGCAAATAATTTCTTTTGCCAAACAAATAATGTAATAACATTGTCTTTAGCAAATGAAGAGTGTAGCAAAGGAGCCGCCGGAATTCAGATCGCAGGGCTTTTGCCTAGTGATGCAGTGGCAACCTATTGGAGTAACGATCAGTACAATGTAAGTGCGGTCAGTAATTTAGATGCCGGCTCATATTTCGTCCATATAATAATAAATAATACTACCGACACAACTATCAATTTTAAAATTGAAAAAATTGAATGCAAGGTTATTGTTGCCAGTCATTTTACACCTAACGGAGATAATTATAACGACTATCTTCAAATATCCAACATTCAAAATTACCCAAATTTTGAATTATTTATTTTTAATAAATGGGGGCAACAAGTGCATTCACAAAAACAAAATTATACACCCTGGAATGGAACTTGGAATGGCGTTAATGTTTTAGACGGAACTTATTATTACGTTTTTTATTATGACGGAAGCAATAAAGACAAAATAATTAAAGGCGATATTACAGTATTAAGGTGAAAAAATTAATTACATACCTGTTTATTTTCTTTTGCTTAAACCAATTGGTTGCGCAACAATTTCCGCAATACACACAATTTATATTCAATAAAATAGGTTATAATCCCGCCGCGTCGGGCACTTCTATTAACGCTCCTTATGAATTGATATTAGGCGCCAGAACCCAATGGTTTGGTTTTACAAATAACCCAAAATCCGCTTTTGTATCATTTAATTATAATTTTATTCCGAAGCGAAGTATTTCTAAATGGCATAATGTTGGTATATATGTTGATCAAGATCAAGCCGGAAATTTTGTACATAATGATATTTGGCTGTCGTACACCTTTCATTTATTACTGGCAAAAAAAACGATCATGTCGTTTGGTTTATTTGCAGGCATAAAACAATTCAGGCTTACAAAAAATAATTTAGACAGGAACGATCCGGCAGTGTCAAACAGTAATGCATCAGTAATAGCTTACCCCGATCTGGTACCGGGAATAAGACTTACCAACAAAAAATTTTTTATAGATGTTTGTTTTCAGCAAGTTTCTATTTATAAAAGATCCGGCATTGGCGGAGACATAGGTTCACCTTCAAAACTATTACCCCACTATAATTTTAGTGCCGGGCGAAAAATTAAGATAAACGATTATGATAAATTAATGGTTGCTGTAAATTTACGCAGCTCAATTGTAAGTTTACCCTCTGCAGAAATAACTGTGATAAACTACTACAATAAACGTTTTGCTATTGGAGCTAGCATTAGAAGCAGAAACTTTGTGTGTGGAATTGTTCAGTTTAGAATGCTTAAAAACTTAAATGTTGGATTGGCATATGATCTTTCAACCAATAAAGTTTTTCGCGCTTCGCCTAACACAGGTGAGATCATGGTAAGCTTCTCTCCTTTATTTGGCGGGGAATTAACTGAAAAAGCTGTAAAGCTTAATGTAGCGGATTGCACTTTTTAATTTTCAACTATTTTAGGATATCTTTTTTACCATTTTCTCTTTATTTCAATCCACTTAAAAAACAAAAGCTACCACATTTAAGTAGTTAGTTTTATTTTAATTGCCTTTACTCTAATTTTACTTCAGGATTCAACATTGTATTAAGCGCGCAATACAAAAATGAGTTTAACCTTTAAAAACTAAGATTATGAGCTATTTAATTAATAACCAGCAAAATTTAAACGAAGTAATTTTTGCTAACCGCAATAAAAGTTATGGTGCTTATGTTATTCGTTCTGCATATGGCAATACTATTGTAAAATCTTTATCAATAATGATCTTAGGATTTGGAACATTTATGTCTCTAGCATTTTATTTCAGCAACAGAAACAATACCCCTGAGCAAAACAACAATTTATATTTAATGAACGACTCAAACATTGTTACTGTATTTGAAAATAAACCGGAAGAGATCTTAGAAATACAACCGGTAAAAGAAAACAAAACAGCAGCCTCATCTACAAAACCGGCAGATAATACTGTTGTAACCATTAATGATACTGTTAGTGTTAATACACATTCTACTTTAAATACCGACCCAAATCAAAACATAACAAAAAACACTGGCGGTAACGGAACAGGAATTGGCCCTGACACCGGAGGAACAGGAGCAGGTACCGGAACAACAACCGCAACCGTTACAACGGGACCAACAGAATTAGTTTTTGTTGATTCTGCACCCGAATTTGAAGGAGGTTTAAAAGCACTTTATGCCTTTGTTGGAAATAATGTAAAGTATCCAGTTGGCGCTTCTGAACAAGGAAAATCAGGAACTGTATATGTAAAATTTGTAGTAGATGAAAAAGGGAAAGTGGGAAATTTAACCTTATTAAATAATGCCGGCTACGGAATGGATGAAGAAGCGTTAAGAGTAATAGCCATGATACCGAACTTTAAATCGCCCGCAAAAGTAAAAGGCGAAGCAGTAAAAGTTTATTATCAATTACCAATAAAATTTAAATTAAACTAAATTCAAAATTATTTTGTGTGTTGTGTATATGTGTGAAAAGGTCGGATCGTCATCCGGCCTTTTTGTTTTTTATCCCAAAATAAAAAATAAAAAAAAATTCGAATTAATTTTATTTTATTGAATATCAATATATTACATTATTTTTTATGTCCAATAGTCAAATGCATAATATTCTTATGTATCTTTGTCTTATGTAATTAATTATACTATTATGATTTACTCTTCAGAATTATTAAAAGGAACACTTAAGACCATTGTTTTAAAACTATTGGCCGACAATAAAAAAATGTACGGATACGAAATAACTCAAAAAGTTAAAGAGTTAACCTTAGATAAAATTCAAATTACAGAAGGTGCATTGTATCCTACGTTACACGCATTAGAAAACGATGGCTATGTAACCACCGAATCGGAATTTATTGGCAAGCGCGTTCGTAAGTACTATACGTTGAGTCCGAGTGGAAAATTAAAAACAAAAGAAAAAGTAAATGAGCTTGCCGATTTTATGAATACCATGAAATTTTTATTAGACATTAAAACAAAAACAGCATAACAGTTTAAATGTACCAACTCAGCGATAAACAAATTGATCATATTCTTAACGACATCGGTGCACGTGGCGTTGAGATGGAGAGCCTGCAGCAAAACCTACTTGATCATGTCTGTTGTATCATTGAGCAAGATCTCGAAGAGAACGGAGACTTCGAGAGCTTCTATGAAAAAACCATAAAAACATTTTATAAAGATGCCTTATGGGAAATAGAAGAAGAAACTCTCTTATTACTAACCTTTAAAAATTATTATACCATGAAAAAAGCAATGATAGTTAGCGGAACCATATCTACCGCATTGTTAAGTATGGGCTTGATATTTAAATTCATGCACTGGCCGGGAGCATCCCTTGGAATTCTGCTTGGAATTGGAACATTAAGTTTGATATTTTTGCCGCTGATGTTCCTCTTAAAAATAAAAGAGAAACAAAATGTGAAAGATAAACTCACCATTGGCATTGGTGCCTTTGCCGGCATTCTTATCAGCTTAGGCATTTTGTTTAAAATAATGCACTGGCCTTATGCCAATGTAATGATGAATTCATCGTTAGCCATTCTTTTACTTTTATTTTTACCTTTTTATTTCTTCTCAGGCATACGTAACCCCGAAACAAAAGTAAACACCATCGTTTCATCCATACTTTTTGTTTCAGCAGCAGGTTTATTGTTAACCTTAATGCGCTCGCCTCGCGCATCTTTTTTAATAGACAAGCAATTAACCGAAACCTATTTACGCGACGATCAATTATTGCGAGTAGAAATGAAAGATAACAGTTTGATAGGTGATTCAACAAACTCCGAGCTTAACAAAAAAGGAAAAGAGATCATCGCGCATTGCGATGTGATCAAAAAACGTTTCATCGAATTAGAAAGTGAAAATGGCAGCACCGATTTGAAAGCCGATTTGGCAAACAATATTGTTATGCATGAACATACTGTGCAAGCAGGCTTTAGAAACGAAATGTATAATGAGTTATCTAATAAACTGGAAAAATTATCAAGGGAATACAATTCCTTAGCGGCAAACACAAATTATTTACCAATTGTTTTTGAAACGATCACTAATAGTAAAGAGGCGAATTCGATGAGTTGTTTTGTGATGCTAAATCAGCTAACACTTGTGCAACGAACGATTTTGCAAAACGAGCGTACCTTATTGGCGAATAAATAATAAAGATAATTACGTTGAATTATACAATTGTCATCCAACCAAGTTAATATCTAACTTTTTGGTTGGATGACAATTTAATTTTATCCTAACAATTGTTTTACTAAAACAGAAACTAATTTATTGTCTGCTTTACCGGCCAATGCTTTTGAAGCAGCACCCATTACTTTTCCCATATCTCCTGGTCCTGTGGCGCCAACAGAGGCGATGATCTTAGCTACTTCTGCTTTAACTTCTTCTTCACTCATTTGCTTTGGCAAATATTCTTCCATCACTGCAGCTTGAGATAATTCAACCTCCTCAAGATCCGGACGGTTTTGGCTTTTATAAATATCGGCAGACTCTTTCCGCTTTTTCACTTCCTTTTGTAAAGCTTTTGCGATCGAATCATCAGTTAATCCTTCGGGTGAGGTTTTTAATAATAAAATAACAGATTTTATTGCGCGTAAAGCCTCTAACTTTTTAGCGTCTTTTGCAAGCATGGCTGTTTTTATTTCGCCATTTATTTTTTCTTCGACATTCATATCAACGTTGTTTTAATTTATAACAAAGATAAAAAGATAAATTTAACTACCGGGAAAGTAAAAGTGATGATTTCACTAATTACAAAAAATAAGCCACAGATTTCACGGATCACGCAGAGGCGCGAGGAATAAATAAGTAAGGTTTACCAAAACTATTCAAAATAAAATAGCCACAGATTTCGAAAATCACACACAAATAAATCTGTGTTAATCTGCGGAATCTGTGGCTAAAAAAAGGGTATTCGTTAATTAGTGACTTACAGTAATTTTACCTGACTTTAAAGTTTGGTTAGCATTACCAATTACACTATACATGTATAAACCTGTGTTGTAATTTGAAACATCTAATTTTAATTTTCCTTCAGTAAGATTTTGTTTTTCAACTAATTTACCTGTGATGTCGTAAACAACAACTTGTTTTGCTTCAGCATTTTCTGTAACAAAATTTACTGTTGTGCTAGAAGG
Organism: Bacteroidia bacterium; assembly: GCA_022842625.1. GTDB lineage: Bacteria > Bacteroidota > Bacteroidia > B-17B0 > Aurantibacillaceae > Aurantibacillus. The sequence goes on from JALHPG010000038.1 coordinate 13,147, forward strand.
GTTAGGATAAACACCTAATTCAAAAGCTACCGCTTTGTTTTCGTTAAGTGAAGTAATTAAAGGCTTTGTACGCGTAACAAGTGTTTGTGTTGATGTTCCTGCAGGAGAAACTATTGTTGACGTATTTATTGAAAATAACGCTTCTTTAACACCAACCTTAAAATACTCGTAGTTTTTTTGATTTACACTTCCTGCTCCTAATTGAACAGTAAAGTTAATTGTTTGAGAAGTTACCACACGAAGAACATTTGTATAAGTACCTGATGGCAACACTAAGGTACCAGAACCATCTGCTATAGTAGAACTGTTACCTGTAAACGTTCCGCTTTGCGCAATTGCAGGTATACTTATGCTGCCGTTGGTAGCAGAAGTGCTAGTAGTATTTAAACTCATAGGGTATGCTGCAATTACTGCAGGACCGGTATAAATCAAAGTTGCAGCAATAGCGCCAACCTGAATATTACCACCCCAGTAGTTTAAAGAGGTTGCACTTGATTTAAAATAAGACATGTTGCTTAATGCAGACGCAACCGCCACACCCGGTTGAGGATAAGATGCGTTTGAGTTTACGGCTGCTGTATAATTATTTACAATACTGCTGCGCGTGGCAATTGCAGCATAATTCCATGTTGCTCCTGCGCCTGAAGCTCCTGCGCTAATTGAAGTAGAATCGCATTGGTATGTGCTAAACATATCGCCTGCAACAGGAGAATGATTTGCATCAGTTAATTGTGCGCTTACAGAAAAAGCCGCTAATGTTGTAAGAATAGATAAATAAATTTTTTTCATAATTGTTTGATTTAGTATTTACCAAAAATATAAAAAAAAACAAATATTCTTTGCTTTTTTAAACTAAAGGCAACAAAAAAAAGTTATTTTAACAAAAGTGAGCTGTCGCCATAGCTCAAAAACCTAAAATTGTTATTTAAGGCGTAATTATAAATATCCTTCCATTTATTACCCACAATACAACTTATTAATAATAACAAAGTGCTTTGAGGCTGATGAAAATTAGTAATTATCCCATCTGCCAATTTTAATGTATAAGGAGGGGCAATAAGGATACTTGTTTTGCAGGTAAGTTGCTCTAAATTATTTTTACTTAACCACGTTAATAAAGAATTTAAACTCTCGGTATTTGAAACTTCTTTTTGAGAAAAATCATAAGGGAACCATTGATCCAACTCAAGATCTTCCGGTTTAATTTCAGGATCATAAAAAACTTTTTCTCCCAACCAATAGAGTGATTCAATGGTACGTAAGGAAGTTGTTCCAACTACGATGATCTTTTTATTCTCATTATTAACTAATTCCGTTATAACATTTTTATCTACTGTTATCCATTCGTAATGCATGGCGTGACCTTCCAAAGTAGAAGATTTTACCGGCTTAAAAGTACCGGCCCCAACATGCAGGGTAACAAATAAAGATCGAATGTGTTTGTTCTTTAAGTTTTCGGTTACGCGGGGCGTGAAGTGAAGGCCGGCTGTTGGAGCTGCTACAGAGCCGTTTTGTGCTGCGTAAATTGTTTGGTATCTTGTTGCATCCGAATCGTCGCTCTTGCGTTTTAAATATGGTGGTATTGGCATAACCCCAATTTTCTCTAACACCTCGGCAAAACATAATTCAGACGGTTCCCAATTAAACTCAACCACAACATCTTCACCCCTTTTTTCAATAAGTTTAACATTTACGCTTATTTCGTTAATAGTAAGCGATAAAACTTCGTCTCGCCATTTTTTTAAATTACCAACCAAACAATTCCAAAGTACAGTTTTGGTGCTCAGCATGGCTTGTGTTATATCAATGGCCCTATTAAAGGGCTCTAAACAAAACACTTCAATTTTCTGTTCTTTAGCGGTTTGAAAAAACAATCGGGCTTGAATTACCCGTGTGTCATTAAATATTAAAATACATTCCTCGGGCAAATAATCAGTTATATTCTTAAAAACAGATTCGTTTATTTCTCCTTTATTATAAATTAATAATTTAGAATCATCTCTGTTTGTTAAGGGGAACTCAGCGATCTTCTCTTGCGGCAGATCATATGTAAAATCTAATATATCAATGGAAGCCGGGTGCCTGTTCATTTTTAATATTACTGAATGTTCATTAAACGCATTACTTTTTCAATATCCTCCGGCGTATCAACACAGTGGCTATCATAAGATGTTTCTACACATTTTATTTTATATCCATGTTCTAACCAACGTAATTGCTCTAAAGATTCAGCAAGTTCTAATGCCGAGGGTTTAAGTTGGGTTATTTTTTCTAAAATATCAGTACGGTAGGCATACATTCCTACATGTCTATAATAATCAAAATAGTTATGCCATTCTTTTTCTTCTTTTCCTTTTATGAACGGAATAACATTTCTACTAAAATAGAGTGCCTCTTTGTTTGAATTTAAAATAATTTTTACTTCTCCTTTGTCAAAAAGCACATCATGATCTGTACATTTTATCATTTGCGTAGCAATTTCAACATCTTCTGCACAGGCTTGTGCTAAAGAATCAATTTGCTCAGGATCTAAAAAAGGCTCATCACCCTGAATATTTAACACATGATCAAATTTTTGTCCGTTCAATTGATACGCTTCAAAACACCTATCTGTGCCACTTGGATGCTCGGCCTTGGTTATTACCACTTCGGCGCCAAAACCCGTTACATGTTCTGCAATTCGTTCATCATCTGTTGCAATAATGATCTTATTTAACAATTTTGACTTTGAAGTTTGTTCAAAAACGCGTTGTATCATAGATTTACCGTTTATGAGCACCAATGGCTTTCCGGGAAAACGTGTGGATGCATAGCGAGCGGGTATAATTCCAATTATTGACATGTTAAAAATTTTAAACAACCCTCAAAAATAACTAAAAACTATTATCTATTTTTATTGTTTATTACACGTGAAGTTTAAAGTTGTTATATTCTTGTTTTTTTTGGTTCTAATTGGTTTCTCTTTTAGGAACAGGGTTGATATTAAACCTGCCAAAATATTGTCACACATGTATGATTCAATCAAAAATGTAAAAACTCTTAGAACGAAAGTAACAGCTCTGGAACGTATTGATAAAAAATTTTCTGTGGCTAACTCTGAATACTTACTTCAAACACACCCAAGAAAATTATATTTTATAAATAGAGAGAAAAAACTTGAGATCTTATATAACTCCGAACTATACGGGCATAAAGCCCTTGTGAAACCACACGTGTTTCCATACATGACCTTAAACCTTGATCCTACAGGAAATTTAATGCGAAAAAACCAACACTACTCTATAAACGAACTGGGTTATGGATTTATTGGCAACTCAATTGCATTAACATTGAGTAAAGACAAGAACGGTATAAATAATTTTAGTTACAAAGGCACTACTCACAAAAACGGCTATTCTTGTCACTTATTAGAGTATGAAAATATTAATTACAGCTATATAGATTATACAGTTCAAGAACGAGAAACTGCCAGTTCTATTTCTTCTAAATTATGTGTAAATGATTATTTGTTAAGAGATAAAAACGACCTTTTGAACGATTTTGGATATTTGAAAAAAGGAAGCGTTTTAAAAGTGCCTAACTTATATTGCAAAAAAGCAATACTATTTATTGATGAGAATACTATGTTGCCAATTTCTATTAGTCTATATGACGACTCGGGATTATTTGAATCTTATGACTTTTCAGGATTACAAATAAATAAACCGTTTACAGAAAATGATTTTAAAAGAGAAAATAAAAATTACGGTTTTTAATTTCTGTATTAAAAAATTAAAGCTCTTTCATTAAAACCTCGTATAATTTTATCATTCCGTCCACATCTTTTTTATGGACCTTTTCATCAGGAGTATGAACGTTTTCTTCAGCAGCGCCTATAAAACACCAATCCCATGGGTATTCTGCCATCTGCAATTCTTTAGCATCACTGCCACCTGTTCCTTCAACTTCCAATTGATAAGCACACTTATTCTTTTTAGCAATAGAAATGATCTTGTTAATATAACTTCTTCTAGGTATTAAACTGTCGCGCAAACTTATAACAGGTCCTTTGGCATAATGCACTCCGTCAGAGATCCATGAAATATCGCAGATCAAAGCTTGTGCGATCTTATACTTATCTTGTAAATACCTTTGCAAATAACTCACACTGCCACCGCCATGCTCTTCGTATGTGCTAAAAACAATTGCTCCATCTTTTAGCGTTTCGGCAAGTTTTAAAGCTGCGTAAACCCCCAAACGGTTATCCATGTAACAGCACTGGATATGAGTTTTACTTTCGCGCCAATTTGGTTTAAAGGTTAATTCAGTTCCCGTTTCAAAATCACGTTTGCCTTTATACGTAAGACTCCTTCCGCCATTTTTTTTATCCTCTGTTACTTTTAACTCTACCTCTTGTAAGCCTTTACTATCCGACCCTATTAATTTAAAACCGCTTTTTGTGGCCGGTCCTCCAATTTTAACTAACTGTTTTCCATATCTAACTGTAAAACCAATACTATCCATGTGAGCAAAAACAGCAGTGCGCGGTTTTCCAAATACTAAAATAATATTATCATGAAAGCCATCTCCGAAAATAACTTTTGGTTTATGTTTCCAGTTTTTAGAATTTTCTTTTATATAATTTAAAACGAACATTTTCATGCCAACTTCGTTACCGCTTGGGGCGTGCATAAAACACATGTCTTTTAAAAGTTCGAATTCTGATCTTTCTTTTTTCATTCCTATTATTATAAAGTTCTTAGCGATGTTAATTTTGAGGTGTAAAGGTCAGCAAAATCTTTTTCAAGTTTAGCGGAATTTTGTTTTTTTATTTGAAAAATAATCGAATTATTGGTTTCATATTTGTGGGAGCTGATCTTTGCTCCGTTTTCTTTTAGGATGCGCATTACAGGGTTTATGCTTTCTTCGTTAAATTCAATTTTATATTCAAACAAAATAAACCGTTCAAAAATTTCAGAGATCGCTATAACCTCAGCAGCGGCAGCTTTATAGGCACTAATTAAACCACCTACACCCAACAGGGTTCCTCCAAAATAACGCACAACTACTATTAAAACGTTAGTAAGATCATTGGCTTGAATTTGACCTAAAACTGGTTTGCCGGCTGTATTACTCGGCTCACCATCATCATTGGCTCTAAATGCCATTTTATCGGCTCCTAAGCGCCAAGCATAACAGTGATGATTAGCGTTTGGATGCTCTTTTTTTAATTGCGTTAAAATCGTTTTTATTTCTTCTTCATTAGAAACCGGAAAAATAAAAGACAAAAACTTCGACCCTCGCTCTTTGAACAAAGCTTCCTGCGGCGACTTTACGGTTAAATATGAATCTGAAAAAAGCATTAAAACGATATCAGTAAAATTGAAATTATTGCTAAAGCAATTCCTATAAGATTTATTACAGAAAGCTTTTCTTTTAAAACGATCCAACCCAAAAATGCCGAAAGAGCCACATTAGATAAATTTATAACCGGAAAAAGCTGAGCGCTCTGAAGTACATTAGCATCGAGCGATTTAAAAATAAAATAAATACTAAAATAATTTGGAATACCTAAAACCAAACCACCCAAAATGTTTTTTGGAGCAAAAACCTCTTTAACGTTAAAAGCTTTTTTTACACCTATCAAATACATTAAAACAATTATTCCAACAATGAATGCCGATAAAAATGTACAAATAGTAAACAGAGCACTCTCATAAGATGATTTGATGTAAAACTGATTGCTCGCGTTAATGGCAATATCAATTAAGCCGCTGCCAATAAAAACTAAAACAGGTAACCAAATTAATTTCCCGTTAACTTTTTCTTTACCAAAAGCACGGGTAGAAAGATAGACTGCGATCATAGCTAAAATAATACCAACAATTTTTAGAGCAGATAACTGTTGACCTAAGAAGATAACAGAAAAAAGAACCGGCATAATAACGCTCATTTTATTGGCCACCGAGGCAGTTGAAATACTAATGCGCTGAGCAGTTAATGAAATAAGGTAAAAAATAGCAATAAATAGAATGCCCAGCGGTATACAAATATAGATCCATTCAGAATTAAAGATCACATCCGATTGTATACCAGAATCTAAAAAGAAAATTCCTGTGCCGGCCGCTGCAACATAGTTAAAAACAATAGCTATCAAGGTGTTGACCTTATATTTCTGAAACCCTTTAAACACTAATAAAAGTGAAACAGAAATAACTATTGTAAGAATTATATAAATCATTAGCGCCTTGTAGGTAAATTTATACCTATTGTAGCTAATTGTAAAATTTATTTTTATATTTTTGATGAATGAAGAATCTTTATCCTCTTATCATCTTTTTAAGTTTACTTAGCTCTACAACATGCTTTTCGCAAAACATTTATTTTAAAAATGTAAACGATTCCATTTTACCTCAGTTTAAAGACACTTCCAATAAAATAATTATCGTTAACGGCGATTCTGCCCTAAATCTGAAAAACAAATTCTCTTATGCTTTGCGTTTTTATCCAAACATGGAATTTCAATCAATAAAGATCAAATTTAGAAGATCTCAAAAAACCGTAAAAATAAAGCCAAGCTTTGCTTCCATTTTTAAAGCGCCAAAACAACGCACTTATAAGATCTATTACAGCAACTTAACCAAATCTACATTAGACAGTGTGCTGCTGAAAAATTTATCGCTAAACTCGCAAATCGGTTTAATTGGAATTCAATTGAGCCGAATGGAGGATTTTAGAACAGGAGGTTTTTTTGATTTTGTTGGCTGGTATTTTAAACAACTTTCGGGCAAGGCGAAAAATAAAATTAATTATGATGATGAATTGCGTGCGATAGAAGCAGGCCTTGGGCACCAACTATTATGGTTTAGTAAAGAGAATGAAGAAAAACTAAAAATCGAAAAATGGACAAACGTAAAAGGTTATTCTAATTACATTAGACACAATAAAAACCGTTCCATGAGTCCTGAGATTATTTCGAATTTTGTAAACGATCAACCAATTTATAACGCACAGCAGTATAAATAAATCAAATAAAATTTAGATCATGGTAAAACGTCTTACATTTATTTTTGGTTTGATGATCACAACTCTTATTGCTTTGCCACAAGCGTTGCAAGGCAGCGATAACGTTTTTATTGGCACCATAAAAACAGACGGAACAGTTTTAGATGAAGCAAATGCAGTCATAGGCAAGTTTAAAGAAGACGGCATGGTTACGGGTAAAAGCTCTATCATTATTGGTTACGTGAGCGATAACGGGCTTGTACAAAATGAAAGTCGTAAAATACTCGGAAATATTAAAAATGACGGTACTGTTTTTGATCCGGAAAATAAATTATTAGGTACTATTAAAACTGATGGAACTGTTCTAAATCAGAATAGTGAAATTATTGGCTTTGCTAAAAACATCCCAATAAAATGGGCAGCGGTTTATTTTTTCTTTTTGTTTTAAAAATCTTCGTCATTGCAAGCGATAGCGAGGCACCCGATAGCTATCGGGTCTCACAAATAAATTATTTTTACTCATCTTCGTTTGAGATTGCTTCGGGTTAAGAACCCTCGCAATGACGTAGAACTTTTCCTCATAGAAGTGGACAAAAATAAGTTCAAAAAAAATCCGCCTTTCGGCGGATCTTTTTTTATTATCTCAAATACAACATCTCTCTGTATTTTGGCAAAGGCCAAGTTGCATCGTCTACAATGTTTTCTAACTTATCTACATTGTAACGGATGGTTTCAAAAAACGGCTTTACCTTTTCGCAATAAGCATGCGCTTGTTTTTTTGCACTATCTAAAGTGTTAGCTTTTTTACGCGCTTCAGTCATATCATCAGCCGCTTTTTTAATAATACTCACATGCTCACTAATTTCTTTTATTAATGCAATTTGTGTATCGGCTGCTTTTTTAAATTCTACTGCACCCAAAATGTTTTTTAAACCTGTAGCATTTTCAATTAAAGATTTTTGATAATTTAAAGCAGCAGGGATGATCTGATTGTTAACCATATCAGCCATGATACGAGACTCGATCTGAATTTTTTTAGTGTATGTTTCTAAACTAATTTCATAACGTGCTTCCTGCTCGCGGTGATTTAAAATGCCTTGAGACTCAAACATATCTAACGATTTTTTTGAGATCATTGCTTCTAAAGCACCCGGTGTTGTTGGTATATTGTTTAAGCCACGTTTCTTTGCTTCTGCTTTCCACTCATCACCATAACCATTTCCTTCGAAACGAATTTTTTTACTGGCAATTATGTATTTTTTTAATACCTGAAAAATAGCTTCATCTTTCTCAACTTTATTATTCATTAAAGCATCTACTTCTTTTTTGAAAGAAATTAATTGTTGCGCCATTATTGAGTTAAGAACCGTCATAGGTCCACCGCAATTTGCAGATGAACCAACTGCTCTAAACTCAAATTTATTTCCTGTAAATGCAAAAGGTGAAGTTCTGTTTCTGTCTGTATTGTCTAATAAAATATCAGGTATTCGGCCAATGTTCATTTTTAAAGCCGTTTTTTCTTCAGGGCTCATTTTACCACTATGAACAGCTTTTTCTAATTCATCTAACACCTTAGATAATTGCTCTCCTAAAAATACAGACATAATTGCCGGCGGTGCTTCGTTTGCACCTAAACGGTGGTCGTTATTAGCTGAAGCAATAGATGCACGCATTAGATCTGCATGCTCATGCACGGCCATTACTGTATTAATAAAGAAAGTTAAGAACTGTAAATTTGTTTTAGGAGTTTTGCCCGGTGATAATAAATTTTTTCCGGTGCTGGTCGCTAAACTCCAGTTGTTATGTTTACCGCTACCATTAACACCTGCATAAGGTTTTTCATGTAATAACACGCGGAAGTTATGACGGATTGCCACTTTTTCCATTACATCCATTAACAATAAATTATGATCTACGGCTAAATTTGTTTCTTCAAAAACAGGAGCACACTCAAATTGTGCAGGCGCAACCTCGTTATGACGGGTACGTACAGGAATTCCTAATAAGTGTGACTCGTATTCAAAATCGCGCATATAAGCAGCTACTCTTTCTGGTATAGAACCCCAATAGTGATCTTCTAACTGTTGGCCCTTTGCCGGAGCGTGTCCAAATAAAGTACGGCCGGTTTGTTGCAGATCGTAACGAATGTTATATAAAGCCGAATCAATTAAAAAATATTCTTGTTCCCATCCTAAAGTGGCAATTACTTTAGTAACGTTCTTATCAAAATACTGGCAAACATCTGTAGCTGCTTTATCTAAAGCGTGTAATGATTTTAATAAAGGCGTTTTAAAATCTAATGACTCGCCTGTATAAGAAATAAAAATTGTTGGAATACATAATGTTTGGCACCAGATAAAGGCCGGAGATGTTGGATCCCAAGCTGTGTAACCACGCGCCTCAAAAGTATTACGAATACCACCATTCGGAAAAGAGGAAGCATCGGGCTCTTGTTGCACTAACGCATTGCCGCTAAAACGCTCAATTGCTCTGCCGCCTTCAATTGGTTCAAAAAATCCATCATGCTTTTCTGCAGTAGCACCCGATAGTGGTTGAAACCAGTGTGTGAAATGTGTTACACCTTTGCTTTGCGCCCATGCTTTCATACAGGCAGCAACCTGATCGGCCATTTTACGCTCTACAATAGTGCCTTGGTTCATGGATTGTTGAATGCTTTGAAAAGCTTCCTCAGAAAGGAATTCACGCATTGCGTCTAAACCAAAAACATCTGAACCATAATACTGAGAAACTTGTTGGCCGGGTTTATTGATCTCAACCGGAACGCGATTAACCACGTCTTGAAGTGCTAAAATTCGTCTTGTTGTCATTTTTTATAGCTGTTAAATATATATTTTTCGATAATTTTGACAAATTTAGTACTTTTTAGGGGGTCTAAACCAAAAAATATTAACTTTTTTGAAATTAATGTTCAAAAACAGGGGGTTCAATGCCAAATTTAATATTTATTATAATTAAAAAGCGAATTCAATTAATATTTCCAGTTATAACCAAAATAATTATTTTGCGAATTAAGAAAATCTATTATTAGTTTTTATATTAGATTTACTATAAAACATAAATCATGAAAAAGTTTTCAATTGCCATATTCCTAATTTTGACTTCTTTTGAAATTATTAGTGGTCAGAACATAAACACAATAGCGGGAACCGGTGCGCAGGCGTCTACAGGAGACGGAGGCTTAGCGATATCAGCAGGCATCTATGATCCTAAAGGTGTTGCAGTTCACCCCAACGGAAACATATACTTTACCGACAACACGCGTATTCGCATGATAAACACCTCGGGTATTATTACAACAGTAGCAGGTAGCGCATCTGCTGCCTTCAGTGGCGATGGAGGACCGGCAACCCTTGCAGGGATTGGACCCGTAGATATTGCAATTGATGGTGCTGGAAATCTCTACATCGCTGATCAATCAAACAATCGTGTTCGAAAAGTTAATTCTTCTGGTATTATTACCACGATCGCAGGAAACGGAACATACGGAACAGGTGATGGGGGGCCAGCTTTATTAGCAGGACTTTATACACCATCTGGCATTGCATTAGATTTAGCAGGGAATATTTATATTTCTGAATATGGCTGCCGAGTACAGAAAATCAGCACTTCCGGAATTATTACAACAGTTGCCGGAAGTAACTTTTGCAGCCATAGCGGTGATGGAGGGCTTGCCACTCTAGCAGGTTTTGATTCTCCATCTGGAATTGCGGTTGATGCTGCAGGAAATATTTTTATTTCTGATTCTCCAGTTAACCGTGTACGTAAAGTGAACACATCCGGCATTATTTCAACATATGCAGGTGATGGAACAAATGTATCTGGTGGTGATGGCGGGCCAGCGACTTCTGCTCAAATATCCAGTCCATTGGGTCTTGAAGTTGACGCTGCAGGAAATTTGTATATAACTGATTCGGGTGCACACATTCGCAAAGTTATCACTAATGGCATTATTTCCTCAGTTGTCGGAAATGGAATTTCAAGTTTTTCAGGCGATGGAGGACCAGCAACTCTTGCATCTATTCAGGTGCCAAGGAACATTGCAATTGATGGAGCCGGGAATTTATTTTTTAGCGACGAGTATAATCGTCGTATTAGAAAAGTTTGTTATACAAATAATTGCCCAGCAATTGTTACTGGTACAAACATATTTAACAAAAATGCCGATAAAGTTATAATATACCCAAATCCAAGCAATGGTATTTTTAAATTAACTATAAATGATGAAATTCAAAATGGAGAATTAATTATATTTAACTTACTCGGAGAAGAAATCTATAGAAAGCAAATAATAAATGGAAGCAACGAAATAATTATGAATAGCCTTTCTACAGGATTGTATAATTATATTTTGCTAAACGAAAAAGATCAAATCATTAACGGCAAACTGGCAATAGAATAAAGTTTTTATTTTTCGTTTTTTTTCTTTCGTTAAAAAATTTAATTATCAATAGTTCAAATATGTTTTCAGGAAATTATTGTTACTTTTTTTTAGGGCATAATTATAAATAAAAGCAATTAGGGGTTATATTTTAAGGTTAAGAATGAAAATAAAGTTTATTTATATTTTACTATTACTTACTCTAGTTAAGTATTCGAGTTCCTTTGCGCAGGATAGTACTAAAATCAGTTCATCAAGATCCGGCTGGTTTTCTTTTGGCGGAAGAAGCACACTTAGTGCCTTTAGCCACGATGGCACTGGCTTGGGCACCGGCGGACAATTTAGAATTCAATTAAGTAACCGTGTTAATACGGATTGGTTTGGAGATTATATTAGTATAAATATTTCAGACAAAGTAAGAAGCGAATATTACCACATTGGCTGGTCGGTTTTATTTTATCCGTTCGAAAAATTACAATTCCCTAAAGTAATTCAACCATATATTGTAGCCGGTCATTGTTTTGATTATAATGTAAAAACCATTATGAATTACCCTTCTATTTCAAAAGACAGATGGGGTTCTGCGGTACAAGCAGGCTTAGGAACTCACTTTAATTTATCTGACCGGTTTGATGTTTCAATTACCTGCCAATACATGATCCATTTAACAAAAGAGATCGATGCGGAAATTGATGGAAAAAACATTGCCCTCGTAGACGGCCACGACCCCTCATTAGAAGGGCATTTACTTACAACTGTTAGTTTGAATTATAAATTATTTAGAATATGGAAAAAATAAAAAAGTTAGCTTTTCTTTTTTTTCTATTCATGATGATAGAAAAAATAAATGCGCAAGAAACGCCAATCATTAGAAAAGGCTTATTAAGAGTGCAAGGTACCATTTGCACAGCTTATTTATTATCTGAAAAAGAATCCTCGTTTTATTTACACGGAAATTTAGAAGGATATACCTCATCAAAAATTTCGTTGGCGGGAGAAATATATTACAATCTTGGAAATCCATCCGGCAGCAAAAGTGCATTTAACTACAATCACAGTCTTTTTTTTGGCTCATCTTATCATTTTACTAAAAAAAATAATGATCTATACATCGGTATTCAGCCAGGTGCTTCTGTAACAAAAATTTCTACAGATGGAAATAGTCTTGCTCTTGCCCAAACGGGAGTTAATCCATTATTGTCGACACTATTTGGATACAATTTTTTTGTCAACAAATTTTTTCATTTTTTTGTTCAATCCCGTTTAGTTATAGGGCAACACAACTTTGATGCGCCTAAAGATCTTTCAGAATTCAGATTCTCTGCTGGACTGGGCTTTAATATCAACGCATTAAAAACAAAATAAACTAAATATATAAAATTATGCCATTTACTATTATCATATCCATATTTTTTTCAATTGCTATATATCATTTTTATGTTATTGTTTGGAAAGTCGATCCAACAAAAAAACATTTCTATTTAATTCAATTAGGTTATCAACTACTATTATTAACCCTATCGATCATTGCATTTTGTTTAATGATCCTTTCAACAACTGGCCATCATGTGTATACAGAATTAGAAAATATTTTAACCAATGTGCTAATTTACATATGCCTAGCTACAATTTTAATTTGCCTTACAAATATTGTTATCACACTTTTTAAAAATTTTAAAAAAACAAGTTCTTAATAGAATATGAAAAATGTATTTAACCAAACAGACGCGAACGAAATTATTGATCGTATAAATAAATTAACACCAGGCACTAAAGCTCTTTGGGGTAAAATGAATGTGGCGCAAATGTTAGCGCATTGCAATGTAACTTATGAAATGGTTTACGAAAACAAACATCCTAAACCTGGAGCTTTTATGAAATTTATTCTTAAAGCCTTTATAAAACCATCCGTTGTTTCCGAAAAACCCTACAAAAATAACGGACAAACCGCTCCTGCATTTATAATATCAGACGAACGAGTTTTTGAGAATGAAAAAAAACGTTTGATAGATTTTATACTTAAAACACAGCAGCTTGGCGAGACAAATTTTGATGGTAAAGAATCGCACTCGTTTGGAGTTTTAAATAAAACAGAATGGAATAATTTATTTTACAAACATTTAAACCATCACTTAAGTCAGTTTGGTGTGTAATGTATGCCATGGGAATTAACAAACAAATTTTAATTTTTTTTCTGTTTTGGTTGTCTGGTTTTTTAATTGGGCAAACAGAAATGAAATCTACTTCTATTTCCTTAAATAAACTACCAGCTGAAATTAAATACGATGGCAAGGTGGTTAATGCAGTTGAATGGATAGATAAGAACGGAAAAAATATTGTTGTTGTTACAGAAACCGGCATTATCGAAAGTAAAAGTGGGGACGACAACAAAAGCGCATCTTTATTTGCGGCTCACTATATATTCTCAAAAAACAAGTATGCACTAAACTGGAAAATAAATGATTTTGTAAAAGATTGTCCTGTTGATATTGAAGCCAATTTTATTCCGAATACTTTTCAAATTACAGATCTTAATAAAGATAGTGTGGCAGAAGTTTGGCTAATGTACAAAACAGCGTGTCATGGTGACGTTAGCCCTTGTGCTATGAAAATTATAATGCATCAGGGTAAAATAAAATTTGCATTTAGAGGAAGGAACAAAGTAAAGATCTCGGAAACAGAAACAGAAGGAGGAGAATACACTGAAGACAAAGCATTCCTTGAAGGCCCGAAACAATTCAGAGATTTTGCAAAAAAATTATGGGAGCAAAACATGCTTCAGAAATGGGAATAAATGAATTGGAAAAAATATATCCATTAGTTCTCATCTAAAAAATAAATTTGTTTGCCGAACAAAATTGGAGCAACTGCTGTTTTATAAATAAATCTTTATATACTTGTACAAGTTAATTTAAACGAATGCTTGAAAACAAAAACTTTAATGAGTTATATGAAGAACATAAAGGCATGGTTTATAACCTTTGTTTAAAGTATTTACAAAATATAGAGGATGCTGAAGATGTAACTCAAGAGGTTTTTGTTACCATTCATAATTCAATTCATCAATTTAAAGGCGATTCAAAAATTTCTACCTGGATATACAGAATTGCAGTAACCCGGTCGTTAGAATTTATCAGAGCCAAAAAACGAAAAAAAAGATTTGCTTTTTTTCAAACTGTATTTGCAAATGAAAAAGGGGAAGTTAAAACAGAGGCGCTTCATTTTCATCACCCGGGAGTAGAATTAGAAAATAAAGAAAGAGCTGCGATCCTTTTTTCGGCGATCGATAAATTACCCGAAAACCAGAAAACCGCCTTTATTTTAGCCAAACTAGAAGATCTGAGTTACAGTGAAATTTCAGAAGTAATGAAGATCAGTAATTCCTCTGTAGAGTCGCTTTTTTTTTGGGCAAAACAGAACTTACAGAAACTTTTGGGGGCTTATTACCAAAAAAACGAAAAATAAACGCAAGTTTTTAAAACAATAAACATCTAAATAACTATGAACGCAAAAGAAAAATGGATAAATGACGTTGAAAATAGCCTTAACGGGCTAAAGGCGGCTGAAGTAAATCCCTACTTGTATTCTAAGATAACATCTCGGTTAAATGCAAAAATAGAGAAGGCGCCTTCAAAATTAGTTTGGGGTGGTGCCATGGCATTTTTATTACTGCTATTTATAAATATTGTAGCAATTAAATTATCTTCCGGCAGTGATCAAAAAAATAATTCAGATGTTCAAAATCTTGAAAAACAATTTCAACTTATTAACGACAATGCAATAAATTATAACTAGATCATGAACAAAACAAAATTATTAACTATTGCTGTTGTTGGGCTACTAATTCTTAATTTAGGAATGATGGCCTTGTTTCTATTTAATGGAAAACCACCGCAACACCAAGGAGGTCCTGAAGGCGAAGGGCCTAAAAAAATAATCATTGAACGATTAAATTTTGATGAAGGGCAGCAAAAACAATATGAAGGGATCATTACCGAACATAGAAGTAAAACAAAAGAGCTCAATAAAAGATCAAGAGATCTTCATGATGAACTTTATTCCTTATTAAAAAACAATACCATCGATAAAACCATCTCTGATTCTCTAATAAAAACCATTACCGAAAATCAAAAAGCAAAAGAAGATTTAAACTTCGACCATTTTCAAAAAATAAAAGCCATTTGCAAAAGCGATCAATTGGAGAGATTTAACGGCTTGGTAATTGATCTAACGCATCTTTTTAGCCCAAAAAACGGGCCTCCAAGATAATTTTTTTTTAACCACAAGTTTTCCTGATACTAATCATCAAACTAATAAATACGAATAAACTAAACTTTATAAATATGAAAAAGAAATTACTCTCACTATCGCTTGTTGTACTAGCATTGCATTTAAGCGCGCAATTAAATCCGTTAATTACCTCTTGGGCAATTAATACAACAAGCGCAACAGGATACAATAGTTTACCTTCAAACGTTCAAACTGTGCAATACTCAGCAACGCAAGTATATGTGAGCGCTTCGTGTATACCCGGTTATAATATAGGACCTTGGACGGCGAACCCCAACCTTCCCACTAACCAAAATTTTGTTTGCAAATTTACTTTGGCACCGGTTCAAAATACTTTAACGCCAATTTACACAGCCTTAGGTAATATGGGATTATGGAGTAACGGTGTAGCAATATTTAATCCTAAAGACGGTCAATATTGGAATGGAAGTACTTTCACTAACGGTTCAACCACAACCGGTTTTAATAGAAACGCTTTAGTTTATGAGGGAGTAAGTTTTGACGCATGTTTAGGTCATCCTGCTCCAAATGGTGCTTACCATAATCATGTTAATCCAACATGTCTTTATAATTCATCTCTAACAACTGTTCATTCACCAATAATTGGTTATGCGTTTGATGGCTTTCCTGTTTACGGAGCA
>JALHPG010000039.1 GCA_022842625.1 Bacteroidia bacterium
CGTGTGCTCTTCCGATCTCACATTGTTCACACCCATCCATTGACAGCTTTCTCCTAGAGGGATCTTGCGACCAGCAAAGTTTATACTGTCAATTCGTATACTATTATAAACGCTTTTAGGAATTAAGTTTTCTTTAACTGATCTAACAAATTTTCGTTCAAATTCTTTATCGATTTTATTGATTGAAGCAAAAGTAATTGCAATTATTTTTTGGTCGGCACTTTCAATAAAATAGTATGATAAATAATTTTTATAACCTTTAGGTTCCTCCATTAGTTTCAAAACATAGAAGTTTTTAAAACCAAGCAAACTATCACCATTAACTATATCTTTTTCCCTAATTTTTAATTGCTTAAAATTTTTTGGGATGTTTTTTTTTATAAAAGATGCTTCAACTTTTTGACTTGTGATTTCTATGCCATCAACGTTAAAAAAATCTACTCCATTGTTTGAAATCGCTTGTAGTCTTGAAAAGAACTCATTAACATCTTGTCCATAGGAAAAACAACATCCCCAGAAGACAAGAAACAGCAATTTATATTTTATCATTGCTTTGCCATATTAAATAAGTATGCCGGCCTGCCTTTTGAGTCAATTGACCTCAGCCAATTTTGTGAATTATTTGGGTCGTTAAAAGTAATACTGTCGGATGGAAAAATAGTAAATTTAGAAAACCAAGCGGTAGGTGCAGCATCCTTATGAAAATTAGCTTTCCTTGCTAAAACGCTATCGTTTGGAGGAACTGCAAAAGGCAAGGTCATTTCGAATGGACCCATTGAGCTGTATTTAATTATACTTGCTTTAAAATTCAAAGTTTTATTAGTTGTGTTTTTTACATAAAAAGTTGTTGTTGGATAGTTTATCATACAACCAATAAAACAAAAAAATATCAAAATTAAGAATATATGTTTCATAGAGCTAGTACTATCAAGATTTCCGCGAACTATAAACAAATATAAAAAAATAAAGAAGGGAAACAAAAAAAGAAAATAGGATTTACTACTGTAACATTTGATCCTACTTTTGGCTCCTGCAAATAGGTTGTAAATATTTGAGACGGAAAGTGTGTTGAGTAACCAATCTCGATTACCCGGGAGCTTTTGAACTTTTCTTTGTCACTTTTGGCGCGCAAAAGTAACCAAAACGCTTTTGATCTTTTGATAGGAGATTTTTACTTTCGCGACTTAGAGACAGCGAAAGTAAAACCGCTGTGTGTCTGCGCTCTTGTCTGCATGCATAATATACTAATCGCCTAGCTTAGCCAACAGCTATCTCTGCAAAAGATCAAAATATCATTACGCAGAAAAACAAAACGCCTACAAAAGTTTTTTTATTGATAAAATTTTTAATGCAAGGCTAATTACCCTTGCTTCTTTTTAGGAATAAAATAAAGGAACCAAAAAAAGTTAAGCAAATAAAGTGCTTCCCAAGACAAGCCGTGTTTAAGCGATGGGTAGGCCAAAAAACCTAAGAACCCAAAAAAACCAAGCATCCATTTATTGTCTTTCATTGCCTTATTTTTTAATTATTCAAATTGTCGCCACGCAGCTCGCGATATCGCTTTCTGGCTTCTACGGTAAATACACTGCCCGGATAATTTGTTAGTACATCCTGATAAGCTTTTTTTGCTTTTTCTTTATCGTTCAAATTTTTATCGTACAACTCTGCTAATTTAAATTGCGCATCATCGCCATATAATTCTGTTGGGTAATATTCTAAAATGTTTTTATACATTGCTTCGGCCTCTGCATATTTTCCTTGCGAGGAATAAATTTGAGCTTTAGAATAATTAATATCATCACCCAAAGTATTTGTACTGAATAATAAATTAATACTATCCATTCGCAAAATGGCTTCTTTATATTTGTGCTGCACCACCATTAACTCTGCACTGGCGTATAAGCGTAAAGGCAAGTCGTTCGTGTCAACCCCAATGGCGTCGGTAATTATTAAAGATAAATTTAATGCATCGTTGGCAATTAATTTTGTAGTGGCTCCTTTTAAAACATCGGCCTGCGTTTTTGCCCAGGCAAAGTCGCCCGCATAAAAACTTAGTTTTGCATTTCTAAATTTTGCTTCCTGTCCTATTGCTTCATATTTAAAATCTTTTTCTACTTGCGAATACAATAAGGATGATTCCCAAATCTCTCCTTTTAAAATATAAATATCACCCAATAAAATTTTGTATTCAGCTTTTGCCAAAGCATCCATTCCTGACTGATCAACAAAGTCCTGTAACAAGGTAATAGCTTCATCACCTTTATTTAAATAAAATGCTTTTAACGATACCAAATTTTTTATGATCTGTGCATTTAAAAAACTCTGCTTGTATTTTCCGTTTGCTTGCTCTAGCTTATGTTCCAGGGCAGATAATTCTTCCGCCGTTGGTTGTTGTTTTTGTGTTATTGCCAAATATTCAACATTTATCCCATCAATAATTGCTGCATCGTAATACAAATTGTTTGGTCCTTTTTCTATGATATAATCATAACAACGTTTTGCGGCATCCCAATTTTGATTGCTGGTGCAAATTTTAGCCAATTCAAAAATACGATTACCATCTTCTTTTAAACGTTTATCTAATGCTTTTGATTGAACAAAAGCGCCATCAAAATCTTTTTGCTGCTTTTGAATAAAAATTAAAAATTCACATAAACTAATTTTATCCGGACTTTTTTGAATACGTTTTTGAAGCTCTTGTTTTAATAAGGGATTATTAATGCCGCCTTCCTGATCATCATAACCCAAAGAGTTTTGGAGGTTCCCTTGCACGGTTTGTATTTCGGAATCTCTAAACTCTAAAGCATCTAAATACTCATTGATCATTGCCTTTAGATCGTTCTTCTGCTTATAAATATCGGCACGCTCATAAAAATAAGGATACTCAGGACTGGCTTTTCTTCCTTTATTATAAGCTTCAATGGCATAGTCAAATAAACCATCTTCAATAAAAGCATTTGCTACATTTTGAAGGTAAGGTTGAACGGCTACTAATTCTTTAATTGCTTTTTCGTAAGCGTCTTTTTCTTTTTTTTCTTCGTTCTGAATTTTATAAACTCGTCCTAAATAAACATACAAGTATGCGTTATTTTTATTTTGTTTTAATTGTTTTTTAGTGATCTTTTCTGCTTTTGAAAAATCTTTTGCGCCCAGTAAACTTTTAAAATAATAGGTGTACCAGCCTTCGGGATTTTTATCGTAAAGCCCTTCAAAATACTCATTGGCTTTTTCAAATTCTTTTTGCTCGAAGTATTGAAGTGCTAGCTTATCGTGATTGTTGGTTGGTTTTTGCGCAAACGAATTTAATTGCAGTAACACAACAATTATAAAAGCAAAAACTATTTTAAAAGAAAAACGCATTTTTTTATTCCTATAAATATACTACCAAAGATCTGTTTTATAAAGGGTAAAAAAGGAATTTCTGTTTTTTTCACATAATAAATTGGCCTGTTTAAAACAGTTCTATTTAATATCTTTTTCTCCTACTTTTCCTTAGTCGAAAAGTAGGCAAAAGACAAGGCAAGGCGATCTGCCTGCCCGCTTTTAATTTTCCAAGAAAATCTATCGAAGTAAAAAATTCTTTTCATTAAATCAATCCGGGAAGGAAAGAATTTTAAACGACAAGCGCCTTCGATGATTTTCTTTAAAAAATTAATTCACGCCACCACACGCCCAGCGCCTTGCCAAACCCGCGCGCGCTGTAAAAAAATTAGACCTTCCTAAACACTATTTATAAACAAAAAAGACTCCGGTAGGAGTCAACTATTTATAGAAAATGGGATTAATTTGATAAGTCCCGCAAGGACCAAAGGGAAAATCGGTTAATTATTGAAAGCCAACTTCACGGTTTGACCATTGTGTTCAAACTCAATAGAGTCTGCCAGATTTTTCATTAAAAAAACGCCTCTGCCACTTATTTTTTCAATATTTGCAGGGTCGGTTGGATCGGGTAAGCCTAAATAATCAAAGCCATTACCTTCGTCGCTGATAGAAAAAATGAGTTGTTTATCTGAATTTTGAAAACCAATGTTCACGAATTTATCGGGGTTGTTTTTATTACCGTGATACATAGCATTGTTTACCGCCTCTGTAACGGCGATTAAAATATTACCGTAACTATCTTCGTGTACATTAAAGACCTGACAAACATCGTCGATCAAACGCTCCACTAATCTCATATTGTCGGGCTTTGAGTTTATCTTCAAAGTCTCGTTCCTTGCTGGAATCATCACTTATTTACACTGTTAAAATAATTATTTACTTTTTCTTTGTATTAGGGCGTTAAACTTGGCGGAACCGTATTTAACAACTCCATTTCTTTCTCTTTGACCCTTTTATACTCTAAAAATTGATTAGGGTTGCTTAAAATTTGATTTTTTGCTTCATTACTTTTCCTCTGCTCATCCTGCTCGCGTTCCCGCTCAGCTTTCTCACTTTCGAGTAATTTACTTAAAATGTCCTGCTGGCGTTTCATGGTTTCATTTGTAAGTCGCTTATTTACAAGGTCTTTCTCGGTTTGCTCCATTAGATCAGCAATATCGCCCCCTGGATTTTTGCCTTTATTTTTTAATTTATCCATCATTTGCTGCATTTGCCTTCTCAAAGCCTCTTGCTGTGCAGCCATTTTTGCTAATTGTTCACTGTTTCCCGGCATCATCATGCCACTTGTTCCATTTTGACCGGAACCGGGTTTTTGGCCTTTTTTATCACCGGGTTTTTCGCCTGGTTTATCTCCTGGTTTTTGTCCTTTTTCCATAGCATCTTTCATTTGCTGCAATTGTTTATTTAATTGCTCCTGCAATTGCTTCATAGATTGCATACTTGGCTTATCGGATGGCTTTGCCCCTTTACCTGAACCCGGCTTTTTACATTTACCGCCATTTCCTTTTTGTTGCTGTTGCTGTTTCATTTGCTTTTGCATTTGCTCGAGCGACTCGTTTAACAACAGTGCTAAATTATTGACAGAGGTCATGGTGGTTTGCATACGCATAGTTCCCTCACCGGTATTTCTATCTGCTAAAGCCTGAATGGTTTTGGCCATATTTAAATTAATGGCGCTTATTTCGCGATTAACAACTGCACTGATTTGCGGGGCACGTTTACTAAAGCCAACAAACTATCTTCAATAATTTTACTATAGTCTTTTAATTTATTTTGTTGCTTAGGAATGTTAACATACAAAGGATTATCAATACGTGTTTTTGGTAATTGTTTTATTAATTCTTCTTGCGCAAAAGATACATTCACTAAATTTTCTAATATCTGACGAAGAGCTTGTGCGTTTTCTTCGCTTTGTTTTTCTTCGCTTTCCATCATCGCACTTTCCATCTCATCTTTCATTTCCTGCATTTTTTCGCTGGCACTTTTTTGAGATTTGGCGGCATCTTTTTTATTGTTCTTACTTAACTGATCAGAACTTTTTTCCATTTCTTTACTGATCTCATTTTGCTTTTCTTCATTCTTTGGCAAAGCATTAGGCTCTTCGAGTTCTTTATTTTTTTGTTCAAGTTCTTTCAGATCTTTTTTAAGCTCTTCGAATTGTTTTTTTATGTCTTCTTGTTTCTTTTCTAATTCTTTAGCATCAGGCTTTTTATTATCGTCTTTGTTTTTGTCATCCTTATTGGAATCCTTATTCTTGTCGTCTTTATTTTTATCATCCTTGTTCTTATCGTTTTTGTCAAGACTCTTATCGTCTTTGTTCTTATCGTCTGATTTTTTATTTTCAGTTTCTTTGTTCAGGTCGTCTTCTTTCTTTTTAAGCTCATCCAATTTTTCGATCGCATCCTGCATTTTTTTCTCAACTTCCAATTGCTTAAAGGCTTCCAAATTTCTGTCTAATTCTTTTTCAATATCTTTATTGGAGAGTTTCATCTCCTCTAGCTTTTGTTGCACTTCATTCTTATCTAATTTTTCGAGCATTTTATTTAACTCGTCAAAAAGTTTTTTCATTTCAGGGGTCATTACATTTTCAAACAATTGCTCTAACTGCTTTTGTTTTTCAAGGATAGACTCATCGGTTTGTGAAAACTCATTTTGTTGTTTATTATTAAGTTGATTTTCTTGCTTTATCTCTTCTATCTTATTTTGAAGTTCTTGCTGCTTCTTAAGCATATCTTCCAGCTTCTTCTTTTCTTCGTAGCCTAATTGCTTTTTATCGTTGATCTTTTTAGAGAGTTCATTCACATCTTTTTGAAGTTGTTTTGCTTTCTTAATACTTTCTTCAAGATCTTTTTTAATTTCTGAATTATTTTTTTCGGTGTTTTGGTTTATCTCATCTTTAGTTGGCGCTTTAAAAACCATTAATTGTGTTTTAGCAGATTTGGCGCCGTTTACACCATCGTTATCAAACACTTCAAAATAATATTCAATTTTATCGCCGGGTTGTAAATTAAATTGTGCAGCATCTAAAAAATAAAAGTACGGCTGCGCAACCTGTGTTTTATTTAAGCTTATTGGATAACTGCCATTTGTTTCGGTGGCTTTACCGGATGTATCTGTTCCTAATTTTTTAAAATGAAATGTTAATCGATTAAAGCCGTAATCGTCTTTAACTTGTCCGCTAAAATAAATATTCTTAGGGTTTAAGGAATCTAATTTTTCATTCACATCAATTGTTGGATATTGATCGGGAATGACATTAATGCTATAATTAACCGAATCGGAAGCACTTAAAACAAATTGGTTTAATGCTTTAATGGTATAATTATTGCTTTGAAAGAATTTGCGCGAGAACTGAAATTGGTTGGCGTTATTTTTATTAGGAGAGGCCAAACTATCTGTAAATTTTATTTGAAGCTCATCTGTATTTTTGGTATTAAACAACCAGTTAACCTTTGTGCCTTGCGGAATTTGAAGGTCGCCGGTGTTAGCGATCGTTTCGTTAGGTTTATTTAAGTAGGTAGGATAAATTAATTGCAAATTAAATTGCATTAAAGTAGGTTTTGGCAACACCTTTAATTCATATTCTTTTGACGTAAAGCCGGCAGCCTCTAATTGAAAAATAGTGTTTGACTGAAGATTAGAGAAGGTGTATTTAAATAATGTATTGTTCTCTTTTTCTAATTTGTACTCGATGCCATTAACGTTTACAAAAACCTCATTGGGTAATTGATCGCCCGTAATTTTTACCTCCAAGTCAAAATCCTGCGTTTGTAAAGCCTGTAAACTTTTGTTTTGAATAGTAAACTGAAAAGGCATTTCCTTTTCATAATAGGTTTGATAATTCACTAAACGTTTTGTGCTTTTGGTAATTATCTGCGGCCAAATAACAAAAATGGTTGTAGTTAGTAACAACAACGGCAATACATACTTTAAATACTTTTTATTTTCGTTTATATCTACAGCAGTAGTAAACGGAACAGGTTTTAATTCATTTATCTTTTGATCGATACTTGCAACTAACAATTCGCTTGAACCACTTAAAATTTGGTTAGATTGAAGTTGAAGCACATTCAATAATTTATCCTGCACATTTGTAAAATGGTTTCCTATAATTGCTGCTGCTTGGTCGTAAGAAATTACCTGCCCTATTTTATTTAATTTAAGCAATGGAATGGCAATGTAATTAATGAGTACTAAAATTGTGGAAAGCAAAAAGCTGAAAAATAAAATGCCCCTAATAACAGTATTAAACTCACCAAAATATTCTAAAAAAATCACCGATAAAAAGGCAGCTAATAAAATACCACTAGAATAAAGTATGCCTTTAATTAACTGATTTTTATAATAACGACGAATAAATTCGTCGAGCTTTTGAATAAGTATGTTCTCCGCGTTCTGCATTTATTTTGAGATGCATTTTTTATTAAATTCCATAAACCTTATGCAATAATAAAAAAGCACCTTAAGTGTTACACAAATATAGCAAAGTGGGGGTTTTTTAGGAAGATAGAAATGTTAAATTGTGTTTTTAGAACTTTCGGTTCAGGCGTCAAATCAAATGGTGTTAAATAGCCTAAAGTTCTTTACAACAGTTACTTGGTGTTATCAAACGTCCACTGAGCGTCTTCTTTAACCTGCTGATCTAAACTAATATTATTATTTTCAGCCTTTTTCTTTATCTCTTTCATCCAGTTCTCATCATTCCTAATTCTATCCGCAATTTGTTCAACGGTTTCTTTCGGGCTAATAATTTCACTGCTTAAAATATACTCGGCATCTAATTTTAGCTGTGTATCAAGCGACGCATTATTTTCTTCTGCCTTTTTTGCAATACTTGCCAACCAGGTTGAATTCTTTTTTATGTCGTTAATAATTTCATTTAAACGTTTGCTATTATCCTGACAATATAATTTGTAAGCGTTGTCTGTAAATCCGTATGGGAACATATAAAAAGTTGCCTCAGTTGCTATTAATAAAACAACGTCGCGTTTTGCCAGTGCAGCGCTTAAATTTATATCTTTTGTTTCCTGACGCTTTTCATTATTTATTAATTGTGTTTTGTTATAAAACCAATATTCATCCTCCTTAAAAAAATGACCCGGCAAATTATCGCCAACCGGACACCACCAGTAACTATCGCCCACTACCAAAACATCGGGTTTTACATTACCTGCAATGGTTTTATATTTATAAACAGGATAAGGGTTTGCATCTTTCTCAATAGGCATTAATAAATTCGTCAACACACCAATATCAAAATCATTACCTTTTAAGGCCGTGTTATAATTTACGATCGAATAATCTAAATCGGGGATATTTATATTACGCTTTTTTTCGATGTATTTTAAAATAGTATCTAAACCCAAACACATGCCATAATGATTCCAATGCGTGCCATATTTTGGATAAACCTTGTGTTTGAATTTATTTTTATTTTCGAAAAACCATTTATTAAGATCAATAAAATTAACGCCATTTTGCACAAAGGTTGTTGCGTAGGATCTATAATTAGTACTATCTTTTTTCTTATTCATAAATCTATCGGGAATTAATTCGGGATAGAAAGAAGCCTTGCCGGGCGCAAATA
Source organism: Bacteroidia bacterium (assembly GCA_022842625.1). Classification (GTDB taxonomy): domain Bacteria; phylum Bacteroidota; class Bacteroidia; order B-17B0; family Aurantibacillaceae; genus Aurantibacillus. Next base: position 8,969 of record JALHPG010000039.1, read on the forward strand.
CTACAATTAGATCCTTTCCTCTGGCCTTTAAAGAATCTTGAAGTGTTTTAATTTTTTGTACTTGAGCATTGATCTTTGATTGGCCAATGAAATTCCTGCCAATATGATCATCAATATATGACTCAATAAATAATTCGCCTTGTTTACCAATTACCACACCCGGAGCCTTTGTGGTACTAAATAGTTCGAATTGCCCTTGATTGTAAAAACGAATTAACCATGCTCTTAAACCAAAATTGTCATTTAAATAACTTGTGTATTTTTCTTGCCACGACAGATTCCAATAGCTTTCTTTATTAAACTTAGGTTTTTCGGCAATAGTTATTCCCTCTAAAGGTTCTATTTCAAAGATCTCGAAATTAGATTGCAGGACAGGTAACAACAGCGCTATCGCTATTACAAAACCTAAAATATATTTTAACATTGCCTGCATTTAAAATCTAAAATATATAAATGGATTAAACGTACTTGATGAAATAGAAGCTACACAATAATAAAACAACGTAATACTGCAAAGCGTTGCCAAAATATAACCAACAGAGGTATAATTTGAAAAATAAATTCTGTTTTGTAAATTTTTACCCAATGGTGTTAATGTGATAAATGCAAATAAACAGGCTAAGAAAAAATAAACCACCAATTCGGTTGTTACATAAATGTAATTAATACCAAAATCAAAAGATGCCAGTTTTTTAATGAACAAAACGCCCTCCTTAAATGATTCGGCTCTAAAAAATACCCAACCAACAGAAACCAACAAGAAGGTAATTATCAGAGGAATGATCTTTGGGAGTTTAGCATAAACTTTTAATAAAATTAAACGTTCGGCAACCAAAAGCAATCCATGGTAAATACCCCAGAAAATGAAGGTCCATGCGGCTCCGTGCCAAAATCCTGAAATTAAAAACACCAACCACAAATTAAAAAACAGTTTCATTTTAGAATTTACCTTATTACCACCTAATGGAATGTATAAATAGTTTTTCATCCATGCACCCAAAGTCATATGCCATCTGCGCCAGAATTCGGTAATGCTTAAAGAGGTGTAAGGGCTATCAAAGTTTTCGGGGAATTTAAAACCTAACATTTTACCCATACCAATTGCCATATCACTATAACCACTAAAATCAAAATAAATTTGAAAGGTGTAAGCAAACATACCAAGCCAAGCCATTGGGGTATTTAATTCTGATTTCGTTAAATGAAATACCTGATCGGCAAAAGCTGCCATTGTATTTGCAATTAAAACCTTTTTACTTAAGCCAATTACAAATCGGTAAAACCCGGTGAGAACGCCATCAATGGTTTCTTTACCAATTCGCCCTCTTATTTGATCAGACAATTCGTGGTAACGGATAATAGGACCTGCTATTAATTTCGGGAACAAAATAATGTAGAGTTGATAATCCCAAAAATTTGAAAGGGGTTTATGCACACGTCTGTATACATCCACTACATAGGTTAAACTCTCAAAGGTGTAAAACGAAATACCAATAGGCAAAACAATAGTAGTCCACTGAATATGTTTACTAGAGACCACTCCCAAAATGGCGTTAACGTTATCGATAAAAAAATTACAATATTTAAAGTAAAAAAGCATGCTAACATTTAAACTCAGCGAAAGAATTAAAAAGAGTTTTCTCTTTTTTTCAGATGTTGCATTGTGTAGTGTGTTAACTAAAAAGAAATCGATACAGGTTGTAAGCAGGATGGCAAAAATAAATTTTGGCGCGCCCCACATATAAAACAAAATACTTACGGTCAATAAAAAAGCATTCTTAATTTTATTATTCAATAAAAAATAAAGTATAAATACGATCGGAAAAAAGTAAAGTAAAAATATGATGCTGCTAAAAACCATTAATAAACTTCTACCTCCAGTAACTTGCCTGTTAAATTATTTTTTGGGAATGGTGTAAAATTTTGCATAAAAGGAGCGGTTGGCCACCATTCCTGATAATGAAATTCCTGAGACATAACCATTAGCATTTGATTGTTTGGTATGGTGGTCATAGTGCCATCCATCCGGCAAATTTCTTTCATATTATTTTTATCTTTTCCAATTCGCCAAATAATACGTTGTGGCTGCCAATCAATTTCAAAATAATAGTACTCATCATTAAATACTTCGGCGTGTGGTGCTGCAACTTTAGATGTTACCAATTTATTAAAATAATTCCACCTGCAAAATTCGTATTCCTTTCCTTCCACCTTTAATTTTTTTACGCCAATAACATAATCTTTAGGCTGCTGACAAGCCATATCCCAATTTGTGCAACAAATAGTTAGATCGTTGTTTTTTGACGCATCCTCTTTTGGATAATTATCGCCGGTGTTATAAGCCTCTTTGGTCCAGTATTTCGATTCTTTGAGGATCTCAAAATCTATTTCAGAATAAGTCACTTGCGGACGCGCCTCCTTTACCGACTCTTCGTTATCAGGAAAATGTTTTGGTATGTAACCAACATCTGCCTTGCAAATACGACGCATGTTCCATTTAGCATCGGCTTGAAAGATTAACCAAAACGCAGTTGTTAAACCATTCCACACATTATTGTCGTTGATTATTTTAGGGAATTTTATTTTAGCGCGCCATTTACCATAAGTAAAACCAATGCGTGAAATAACACCTACATGTTCTTTTTTAAATTCGTTAGGTTTATTGGCCGGGTTAAAAATTGTTATTGATTTGGTTGCGCTATCAGAATTTACAGTTTTACACGGACAATCTGTAACGCTGCTATAAGTATGAATAAAATTTTTGCTTTTGCCGTAAGAACTTATTAGATCTTGATATTGCTCACGCGTATAATTTTCGGCGATCACATCCCGTATTTCTTTTACATTAACAAATTCAATAGATTTATTGATGTGATGAAAATATTGTGAGAATTGAGCTTTGTGACGAAGATCCTCAGAGGTATTGCAATTATTTTTTATTTCGGATGTGTTAATTTTTGAACTGCCAATTTTTAATTTATCTACATACAATCCGGAGCCTAGATCCAAACTTGCACTAACTGCCAATTGTTGTTTTGCAAGGATCACTTTTGTGCCTTCTAAATTTTTACCTTCGTTATTTAAAAAATAGGTGAAGGGGTTAATAAAATTTCCGTCGGCATTTTTTTTGCCGATACTTTTTACTTCGTCCGGAATTTTTGACAAGCCAATGCCGTTACACACTACCAACAGAAATTTATAATTACCCATTCTTGGATTTCGCTTAAAACGATTGTTGTATAAAGAATCGGTTTGAAAATTATTTTCTATAGACCATAGCGCCTCTAAATAAGTTTGTTCGGCAACTGTAATTTTATTGGTAATTGCTTTTTGTTTTATACTTTCCACCCAATCACTTTCTGAATTTACTTTTTTAATGATACGAGTTAGCATGGTATCACTAATAAATGTTCTTTCCGGATCTGCGCCGTAATATAATTTTTCATCACGAGGATTTCCGATTATTTTAAAACTATCCTTAACTAAGAGGTTGGTTTCGATCAAAGGCGTAGGCTTAAACTCCAATTCAGCTTCTTCCCAACTACCATAAAAATTTTCCGAATCTAACGAATCGCCGTTCTGCCATTTATAGGATTCGTTTTGATAATACAATTTATAAAAAAACTGTTGCGGAGATCCGGTATTATTAACTAAAAATTCGAATGTAAACTTACCGTTTGGAAGTTGTTTAACACTAGGGATTTGAACACCATATAAAACCGAATTATTTAAATCGGCTGAAATTAAAAATGTAGAATCGTTTGCTTTACCGGTAAAATTTGTAATTGGTTTAAATTCCGTTACCTCAAAACCGGAACGTTTACAGCTTAAGAATAAACTACTAATTAAAAGAAAAAAACAATATACTTTTATAGAGAAATTCATTTGGTGTTTCGAGATTTAAATATACCTTATTTTCCTTTATTTAAGAATTAAATTTTGGCATATTTAAATATCATCATTCTATAACGATCGAATCTCCGTATGATTTGTAAAGTTTATTTTTTGTATAATTAATCTGTTCGGCCTTACAGTTAAATTTACAAACTTCGTCAAACGAACGGTAATTATAGCTGCAAAAAGCGCTATCTTTTTGATAGTAAATAATGTCAGAATTTATATCAAATCGTTTAAGATCTTTTAATGAAATTATTTTATTAAAGGTGCCAAAAATATCAAAAACAAAGATCCCGGTTTCGGGAGAATTTAAAAACAAAAACCCATTATATTCTTTCATAAAATTAGGTTTTAATTCTACTTGTAATATTTGTTTTAAATTTCCTGTGGCTGCAATTTTTTTTGAGTTTTCGTTAAAGCGAACTAATTCATTATTTTGTTTATTATATATCCAAAAACTATTATTTACGCTGGCACAAACAAGATCAGATTGCTCGTAACCTAATGCTTCTAATGAAATTGGCTCGCTGTTAACAGTTAATTGATTGTCTAAAAAAACTATTTGCTGAAAATCGTGATAATACAAGAGTAATTTTAAAGGGTTTGTGGCATCAATTGCTGTTATGTTACCTAGTTTTAAATTGCTGTAATGCGCAAATAGCTTTCCGTTAACTAAATATTTATCCAACTCGCTTTCTTTAACCACATAAACATTTCCAAAATCATCGGTAGCAAAAAAACTTAATTTGGTTTTAATAACACGTTTAGTTGGCTGATCTTGCTTGATAAAAGAAAAAAAACAAAATAGCACTGCTAAAAAGAATAAAGCTTTTATATATGAATAGTTTTTAATCATTTATTTTTAAAATTTCTTCAAGTAACAACCTGTCATTACTTAAACGAGGCACTTTATATTGTCCGCCCAGTTTATTATTTATTTTTAACCACTTATAAAAAGTATTGGGCGGCATCTTTTTTACTTCAGGAAAATGTAAAACAAAGTTATTATAACGTTTGGCTTCGTAATCGCTGTTTTGTTTTTTTAACGACTCATCTAATAACGCAACAAAGAACTCAAAATTGTTTGGTTCTTTTTCAAATTCAATTAGCCATTCATGTGCACCGGAATTTTTTTGCATAAAAATTGGTGCAACCGTGTAATCTTTAACAAGTGCGTGTGTTTTTTCGCAAGCAAGCGCAATTGCATTATCGGTATTATGAACCATTAATTCTTCGCCAAAGGCATTTATATATTGCTTTGTTCGTCCCGAAATTTTAAAGCGATAAGGATTTGTAGTTGTAAAACGTATTACATCTCCCAATTGATAACGCCACAAGCCGGCGTTGGTAGAAATTATAATTGCATAATCAATTCCTACTTTAGCATCTTCTAAATTTATTGTTTTTGAAAAATTATTATTTTGCCAATCGGCCAGTTCAATAAATTCATAAAAAATGCCGTAATCCAACATCAATAACAACTCATCACTCTTTAATTGATCTTGAATTCCAAAAAAGCCTTCGGAGGCACTGTATAACTGCAAAAAATTTACCTTGTCGTTGTCGAATAATTTTACGAACTGTTCTTTATAAGGCGTGAAGCTTACACCGCCATGAAAATAAACCTCTAAGTTTGGCCAAACTTCTCTTATTGAAGTTACGTTTTTCTTTTCTAAAATACGTTTTAATAAAACCATCATCCAGCTTGGCACGCCTGCTAAACTGGCAACGTTTTCGTTCATCATACTTAAAGCCATTTTTTCCAATTTACTCTCCCACTCATCCATCAGAGCAATACTAATGTCCGGGGCTCTAAAAAAATCTGCCCATACCGGTAAATTTTGAATAATAATAGCGCTAACATCGCCATGAAAAGAATGGTAATCACCAAAAACATCTTGCTTAAAACTTCCACCAAGCGCTAAATTTTTGCCGGTAAATAATTGCGTTTCGGGATTATTATAACAATGTAAAGTTATCATATCTCTGCCGGCATTATAATGACAGCCATCCAAACTTTCTTTACTTACAGGTAAAAATTTGCTTTTATCGGTAGTGCCGCTGCTTTTAGCAAACCATTTTATATCAGAGTTCCATAACAAATTTTGCTCGCCACGACGCGTGCGATCAATTAATGGTTTTAACGATTCATAATCATTAATCGGAATTTGTTTTTTGAATTGGTCGTAGTTTTTTATTTCGGAAAACTTATGAGCTTTACCGTATTCGGTATTTGCAGCACTATTAAGCAGCGAATGCATCCATTCAGATTGAACATCAACAGGATATTTTACAAATAATTCTATTTGATGCATGCGCTTTTTCATAAGCCAACTTGCTATTGAGTTGATGATGGCCATTGCGCAATTACTTATTAATCAAATTTCATAATGATCAACGAAACATCGTCAACCTGCTCGTTAGAACCCTTCCAGGAGTTCCATTCATCTAAAACTAGCGTGCCTTGCTCTTTAACATTTAAATGTTTAGATAAATTAAGCGCTGATGCCACTTTTTTAGAAGAGAAACGTTTTGCTCCTGTTCCACCGAGTTGATCTTGAAGACCATCAGAGAACATATACAAGCGCAGATTTGGATGGATCGGAACTTGAAGCACATTTAACTCACCCATATTCTCCTCATAACCAACAGAGCTTCTGCTTCCTTTATAACTTATAACTTCGCTGTTACTTGAATAGTAAAAAGGATTTCCTGCCACGCAAATTTCTACTATTTGTGTTGAATAATTGATGTGACATAAAGAAATTACTAATCCCTCATATCTAACATTTTCATCGGTAGAATTTCCACCAAAGAACAATCTAAATTCGCTGTTTAATTTATAAATAACTTCTTTAGGAGGATAGATCTTCATTTCGATTACGATCTTATCTAAAAGTGCTTTTGCGATTACCGTTAAAAATCCACCCGGCACACCATGCCCGGTACAGTCAGCCAAAAACACGATCTTGTTATTGTCCGGTAATAAATAATATCCGTAAAAATCTCCACCCACTACATCTTTTGGCTGAAAGTGTTCAAAAACATCTACAGGACCCAAAACATTTTGTAAGCTTGGGATAATACTACTTTGAATGTTTTGAGCGTAATTAATACTATCTCTTAGATCTTCATGCAGCACCTTTAACTCCTGATTCATTTTTTGAATATGTTCTTTTTCTGCCCTTATTTCAATAGTTTGCAAATGGATCTTATGTTCTAATTCCTTTTTATTTTGAATTAGTTTTTTGGTTCTCATTTTTATACTGATCACAACCAAAAGCGTAATTACTGTAAGACTAATTAAAATAAACCACCATTTTAGCCAATAAGGTTTATCAATGGTAAATTTATAGGTAACAGGATTTGATGTCCATAGACCATCATTATTAGCTGCGCTAAGCATAAAAGTATATTCACCATTCTTTAATTTAGGGAAGTTTAATTTTCTTGATCCATCATTTATTGTTTCCCAATTATCTTCAGAACCTTCAAGCTTAAGTTTATATCTATACTTTACATTTGAAGGATCTGTTAAACACACCCCAATAAAATCAAAAGAGATGTCGTAAGAATTATACGTTAAAACTGTGTCATTTAAATTATCAATTCTATCACCGTTAATTGAAATGTTTAAAATGCTTAACACCGGTTCAACCTCATTAAACCTTTGTTTTGTTGTATTTATTTTTACAAGACCTTCGTTTGTTCCAAAGAAAATTTCATTTTCGGTTTTATCGTAAAAAACTGAATTCTCAACAAAATTTGTTTGCAACAAGTCAGAATTGCCACCAATTCTATTAAAATTTTTCTTGTTTTTATTTTTATAAGACAAGGCGTTGGCATGTGCAACCCAAATACCATTTTTGTAATCGGCAACTATGCCATAACAATATGCTGATTTTAAACCGTTGGTAACATTAAAGTTCTCAAATTTCCTTCCGTTATATTTAAATACACCATCGCCTAAAGAAGAGATCCACACGTTTTTGTCACGATCTTCGCAAACAGTTTGTGTATTAAAGTTTCTTAAGCCCTGCACATCATCAAACATTTTTACATCCTGTAAATTATCGACATAATAGATCAATGAGCCTTGAGAGCAAACCCACATATGTTTTTTACTATCAATAAAAACATATTTTACATTGTTATGCATTAAACCGCTTTCTGTATTCAATACCTGGTATTTTAGATCTTGCGAATTAATCACATATAATCCCGCCGATGTACAGGCATAAATGTTTTTTTCATCAGAATTCAATGAGTTAATTACCAGTTTTTCGTTAGTGGTAAATAATGGAATTTTTACAATTTTATTAAACGTGGTATCACTTTTAAATAATTCCCCGTCAAGCGTTGAAAAAACAAAATAATTGTTATAAAGCATTATGCTTTTAAAGCGCTTGTTAACTAATTGCGGATTTTTTACAAATTCAACTTTGTCCTCGTTAACATAGCCAATTCCAATTTTTGTTGTAACTGCTATTTTACCATTAACTTTTACTATTGAATTTACCGGAAGGCGGATACCTTCACTATCTTTAATAAAACGATAGCTATACATTTCATTATTTAACTGTTGTAATCCAAAACCATATGTTCCTACCCATAGGTTGTCCTCTCGATCCATAAATAAACTTTGGATAGCGTTTGAGGCTAATCCGTTTTTTACTGTATAGCTCAATACTAATTTTGAGGGAAGATTGATCTTAAAAAATCCATCGTCGGTTGTAGCAACATAGATATTAGAAAAACGATCTGCAATTATTTTTGTACAAGTTGAGCCATTAACTCGATTTAATTTAAATGTATCAAGTGCAGAAAATTTTCCATCATTCTTAAAAGTTAATAAACCCAAAGTATTATCAGCAACTAAAATAGTTTCTTTTAAAACAGTATGTTGAATAAAGGCCCCGTCCTTTAATTTAGCTATTTGATTTATTTTATAATTTTTTGCAAGTAAATTTTTTATTTTAATTGAATAAACACCATCCGGTTTTAGCAGCAACAATTCATCTTTATTTACAATTATAGAATTAATTTCTCCAAAATTATCATCCTGTATATTTTCAACTGCACCACTTGCCGAATTATATAATACTAAGCCTGTATTCTTTTTTAAAAAAACATAATTATCAGTTCCAACTTCAAGAATTTGAATGATCTTAGCGCTTAAAGGTTCTTTAAAATTAACCTTTCCGATTTTACCCGAAGGCATAACGTAGCTTACACCGCCTTCAAAATGACCCAACCAAATTTTATTTTTACTATCTTTTAATAAGGTAGTTATTCCTATTTCCGCTAAGCCGCTATTGGTTTTAAAAACTTTAAACTCATTGCCCCCAAATGCTGATAATCCATCGCCGGTTGCAATAATTAAAAAGCCACGTTTATCTTGACAGATATCATAAATAAAAGATTGAGAAAGCCCTTCGTCTTCAGTAAAATTTTTAAAAGAGTAAACCTGTGAAAATAATTTACTGAAACTAAAAAAAAGAAACAGCAGAACTAATTTTTTATTATTTATTGAATTAGTTTTATGTTTAGCCGCAATTAATCCAATTACAATTAGATTAAAAAAAGAAAAAGCGCCTTTATTTTTTTTGATCGGTATAATAAAATTATATCTTAATTATTTTGAGACCTTAATTTTATATTTATACTTTGGCACACCGCCAATTGGCACAGTATAGAAGGCCAACGACTCCCCTACCTGATTGGTAATAGAAACTGTAATATTATTGTTTTTAGACGGCTTATTTTTAATGAACTGAACATCTAAGGATGTATTAATTTCATCATCAACAATTTTATGTATCGATTTTTCGCGATTTTCAGATTTCTCTAATTTAGTTGCCTCACCTTTTTTAGCAACTGAAATTATTCTAATAATACCTTCATCATCGTAATCAAACACATCAATAGTTACAGAAATAATACCTTTTGTAACAAATGGATACAAGTGTGAAACAGAACCTGCTGCATCAGAGGTTCTGAAACAATATTCGTATGTCAAAATATTTCCACCTTCAACTTTTACATTATCGTCTTTTTGACTGGACAAACTTAGCCTGTATAAGTTTCCATCATCACCATCAGTTCCTTCAACAACCAACTTAAAAACATAACCCATTTCAGGTTGTAATTCACCCTCAGTTGGGTTGATGGGACCAAAATTAAACCACTTGTCGTCATATTGAGCATCTTCACCAAAAGTTTTTGTGTTCAATAAAATTCCACTATTATAATTTCCTTTTGGATCTTTTTCCTTAGCCGCCGGATTACTGTGAGCGCCTTTTCCACCGTAAACACTAAATTTTGTTTTTGAATTAAATCCGTTTCTGTTTTCATCATATTTTCCACCATTATCGGCATCGTATATTCTAATATAAAACGGCGTTTTTATATCTTGAGGTATTGAGAAAAAATAAACCTGAATATTATCATCATCTCCCCAGGTTTTATCAGATGATTTACTAAAAGTTACCAAAAAAGGAATGTTTTCATCAGGAGAAGGCATTACCTGCCCAAAAAACGAATTATTAAGTACAAGGATAAACAGTAAAACAGTAAAAAATTGTTTCATAAACAGGTGAATTAATTTAGTTTTAACAAAGAAACGTAAATTAGTAAATAAAAAAAACATTTTTTAAAATTTCTTTGTCCGTGGTGGAGGGTATTTTAATTTGCTTTATCTACTTTAATGCTTGAGGTAAAAATTCCTTTTTTCTCGAGATTTTCGATATATATACGCTTATTTTGATAATAAACAGCCACAAACGAGTCTGTTTGCCCTGCTTTTACGACTTTTTTATTAAAATCGAGTGCCTGATTTAAGGTTTTAAAAGAGCCGCCTATGGTCATTCGCACCCCCCCTTCGTCGGCAGATTCCGTTTCAATTTTTCCTAAATTTTTTAATTTGGGGAAAGAATAGCTATTCCGGTATTTAAAGATTGCAATTTGAACTTTAAACTCCAATCCATCCGCAGAAATATTTCCGTATTTTTCTGCATAAAAAACGGTCTTTTTTTGGATATTGGTTCTTGGAACAAACACAAAATTATCCTCAGATTCATTTGTGTTGGATGCGGTTGTATTATTTATATTTTCAGTCTCATTAGTTTCTGTACTTTGGGTTATAGGATCATCCTCAGGCTCATCTCCTTTATCTATTTGTGCGTACTCAGTTAAATTAGATGCGTTAATGGTAACTTTAGTAAGCGAAACTGAATCTAAAACTACTTGTGTTTTTACCAATACACCTTTTCTTCTTAAATTTTCAATGCCTATTCGCTGCCCTTTATAATATACAGACACAAAGGCATCAGTTTGTCCGGCCCGTGTAATTTTTTTATTATGACGAAAAGCTTGGCGTAAAGTTTTATAAGAGCCTCCCATGGTCATGCGCGTACTACCATCTTTAAGTCTCTCGGTACTTACTTTTCCAAGACCTCGTAGTTTAGGAAAGTGGTACGTTGTGCGCTTTTTAAAAACACCCACCTGCACTTTAAATTCCAAATCTTCAGCAGATAGATCTCCAAATTCCTCTAAATATTCAAGGTTTGTTTTTTGAATATCTGATATTGCGTTAAAACCATTTGCTTCATCATTATTATTTAAGGCATTTTGGGAAGTTGAACTGAAATCGTTTGTAGAATATTTATTTACGGTTGATGAATTATTAGAACTATTGTTTTCGTTATTCTTATTGTCTGAGTTTGTTTGGTTATTTGTTTTTGCGATCGGGTCTGTACTTACATTATTTAAATCAAGAATTAACTGTTCTTGTTTTTGTAAAATCGCAATTTCTTTTTCATCAATAAGTTTAAACGCAGCTATTTTTTCTAAATAATCAGTTAGTTTATTTGCTGCATCTCTCTCACTTTTTAGTTGGGTTTTCAATTGCGTTATTTCTTTATTCTTAACCGAGAATTCCTTTGCAACCGAAGCATAACTGTTAGTTAATTTAGCTAATAGACCATTTATTGTTTTATCGTTTTGTTTAGTATCTAATAAATTTGCCTTTTGATTTAAGGTATACGCTTCAATTTTATCTTTTTTAGATAATGTTTCCAAATTTTTTGCATGAGCTAACAAACTATCTTTTTCGATAGGTGATTTTGTTGCCGCTAAATTCTTTAAATCATCTGCCTTAACAATTTCTTCATCAGATTTCGCAAACAATAAACCTGCCTTTGCTCTAAGTTGAGCTGATGTTAATTTATTATTGGCGTTATTAGAATTATCTTGCATTGATTTAGCATTTGCCTTGGCTAAATAATTTGGATCTAGTTTTTTTAATTCGGCCAATAACTGCGCTTGCTTATTCAAGATCCCTTCTTCTTCTTTTTCTATGGTATTTAAAGAAGCTATTTTATCTTGTGTATTAGATATTTGCTTAGCAGCTAAGCTTGAGTTCTCTGTTTGAGTTTTTAAACTATCAATACTATTTTCTTTTCGTGCAAATTCTTTTACTGCATTTGGATTTGTTTTAGACAAAGCGGTAATTAATTCATCAATACTACCACTATTATTTTCAAAATCAATATTGTTAGCCTTTTGCAATAATGCTAAGGCTTCCATTTTTTTATTTTGCTCTTGAGTTTCTAATCCAGACGCTACAACCAACAAACTATCTTTTTCTCTTGTTGGTTTTGTTTCAGCTATACTTTTTAGATCTTCAACCTTTAACGCTTCTTTAGCCGCTTCGGTTAATAATTTATTTGCTTTTGTACGCAATTGTTCTGAAGTCAATTTATCTGTTTTGACATTAGAATTTAAATTGTTTTTGCCTTCAATATTTTTTGCAATCCGTAAACTATCCTCCTTCGTTTTTTTCTTATCAAAATCAACGCCAACTAAATTTTTTGATTGTGCTCCAATGAGCGAATCTTTCTTATAACCTACAACAACTGCATCTTCAATGCCCGCCTTAACTGTTTTGTCATAATACTTTTCAATATCTTTTATTTTTTTCTCATTACCATAGGTGTAATGATATTCATTGTCAACTATTTTTTCCTCTATACCTGTAATTCCTTTAGCGTTTAACAGTGTTGTGTCTTTGGCTGTTTTACTTTTTCCTAAATGCACTTTAAAACTCACATCCTCATCCTCTTTAATATTCATTAAAGTGTCCATAATAGGTTTTATATATTTTGAGTCCTTAGAATATACACTATCCGCATCGGCTTTAGCTGTATTCATGGCGATGGAAGGATCAGAATTAATATTGTTTGTAGATTGTTTGCTTGCTTCAGTGGACGATTCATTCTTAGCAAGATCTGTATTTTTACCGCTGTTTTTACTTGCGATTTTTTCGTCAACTATCTTTTTTAATTCTGCTGCTACCAAAGCGCCATTTAATCCTTTTTTGTTGTATGCCATTTCTTCATCGGCATAATTCATATTGTTTAACAGGGCTGAATCTCCCGGAAATCTTTTATAGGCAAACTTGTCGGCAATTTCCTGGATCTTTCTTTTTTCAACCGCTAACCATTTTAGAGAGTCTACACATATAATATCTTTTGTAGTACAAAGCAATTCCTTTTGTTTGGTTTTTGTATTAAAAGAACTAATCCCTAATAAAGCCTTATGCCTTCCTAATTCAGAAAAAGAGATATCATGAGATTGCCCTCTCATGCGCTTACCGTCAATTTCGTAATAGTAGCCGTTTATCTTATTATCCGGCAAGTAAGTCCAATCGGTATTAACGTTAAACTTTTTATTTATAAGAACGGTATCAAGAGAATTTAATTTTAATTGAACAATAGAATCTACTTTCAGATCAAAAGTTGCTTGACTCATAAAAACAGCGCGGGTTACAGAATCAATAATGCTAAGGTTAATTAAATAATTTCCGGGTTCAATAAAACAATGTCTAACCGTTAAACCCTTTTGTCTTAACCCATCACCAAAGTTCCATTCATAATAATACCCTTTTAAAGAGTCTGAATCGAGCGTGCTTTCTTCTGTTAAATTATAACAGTAATCTTCAACAATTGTTTCCTTACAATTTTTAAAGACCGGCCAGGTTTGAATAAAAAAATAAATATCATCTTGTTCCTTAATTCTGTTAGTTGCAAAATATCCACTCTCCTGAAGAGAATCCATGTAAACGCCAAAATCATCGTATGCAGTATTTATCGGTCTTCCTAAATTTTGGATCAAGGCTGTAGAATCGCTTCCTGTGCATTTATAGATATCAAGATTTCCATAACCACCTATACGATTACTCGAAAAATAGATCTCATCATCATTGATCACATAAGGGAAGTATTCATTCTCGCTGGTATTTAAAAATTTACAATTTGTAATATTTGCCCATTGCATATCAATTTTTTCGGCATAATAAATATCTGTTTTACCTTTTCCGCCGGGTAAGTTAGCCGAAAAATAAAGTTTTCCTTTAAATAGCATTGGATGTGCAACAGAAAATGTATCAGCCAAGATCAGCTCTATGCGTGGCTGCAAAAACTGTCCGTCTTTAAATTCGCTCGAAAAAATTGCAAGCTTATACTTTTTATAATGACTATTTGTGAGCACATCCGAAGAGTAATATAATCGAGAATTATCTTTATCAAAAAAGCAACTCCCCTGATTAACCGAATTATTTATTTTATTTGGCAGCGGTGAAACTTCTTTTATAGTTACAGAATCTTTTATTTTCCCAATATAAATATCCAACATCTGCAGCTCGGTAGTTTTATCCATATGGGTAATACCCACTTTTCTTTCTTTAGATGAGGTGAAGTAAAAGGAATCTCCTATTTTAAACGGACTGAATTCAGACTCTCTTGTATTGATATTTAACGGCCTTAGCTCAATAGTTGCAGAATCAAAAAGGAATTTATTCTGAGATAACACACTTAATTTAATAAGAATGCACAAAAAAATAATCCAATGTCTGAACTGAATGGTCATTAGAAGAATCGAGGAGATGGAGCGTGTGAAAGTTTACCAAAAAAATAATTTAACATGATCTCATGGGAGCCGGAATTGAATTTTCTAATTGCTCCAATAGAATAATCATACGCGTACCCTACTTTAAATTTTTTGTCAATTACCCAGTCAAAATAGGCAACCAAGGCGTCCCTATTTCTATATGCTAAACCAACTCCAAGATCCTCATTAAAATATGCCGTTACATTCACATCAAATTGAGTAGGTGAATTTTTTATTTCTCTAACTAACACCGAAGGTTTAAGAACTACTTGATCATTTAATTTTATGATATACCCTGCAATTAAATTTAATTCAACAGAAGGATTGTTGCCGCTTAAATTTAATATCTCCGGAGACGACAAGCCTATGTACATTTTTTTAGAATAATAAAAAGCACCCGCACTTGAAATAAATGAAAAAACATTTGGTGTATTTACGTCAAACGCGCCATCGCCTGCTGTTGTTGTTCTTAATTTTCTATAATCGTAAAACATTCTTCTGTATCCGGGCATTATACCAAAAGCTATTTTTCGTTTACGGTCAATTTTTACTCTATAAGATAATGCTAATTTTAAACTTGAGGTGTTTGTAAACCCAATATTATCATTTACAAATTGAAAGCCAATGGAAAGGTTTTTTGGTTTAACTTCCATGCTCCCTAAGATGCTTGCTGTTTGTGGCGTTCCTGTAGTACCTAACCATTGTTTTCTGTAAAACAATGTCATATCAAGTGCTCTTCGCTGACCTGCGTAGGCAGGATTAATTGAGAAAATATTCAGTAAATAGTTGGACGTTAATGTAGAGTGTTGTCCAAAAAAACTATTTGAGAACATGATCAAAATTAATATGGCATATAATTTTCTCATCGTTTAATTGTTATATATCCGGTTTTTAAAACATTGTCTAAGTTGAGAACATAAAAATAAGTGTCGTCAGCTAAAGGTTGCCCTTCTTGATTTAAGCCATTCCAATCATTCTTGTAATTTGTGTTTTCATAAACCAAATTACCCCAACGGTTAATTATTTTAATTTCAACCTTTGTATATGATCCTATGAATGGGATTTCAAAATACTCATTCTTACCATCACCATTTGGTGAAATACCATTTGGAACTTCAGTATCAACTAGTGTAACATTTATATCATCTTCGGTAATTCCACATACATCAGTAATTGTCCACTTAAGAGTATTTAAACCTGGTTTAAGCGAATTTACAGCCGTAACAAAACTTGAAGGATTAACAATGTTCGCATTACCGCTTACCAAAGTCCAAAGCCCAATACCCGGAACAGGATTATTAGCTGTTAAAGTCACTTGATTAATAAAAATGGTTGTGTCGTTACCCGCAAATGCCGGATTTGTTGGAGGTAAAACAGTAATTATCACCGTATCGCGTGACACAGGACATGTGCCATTAGAAACGCTCCAGACCAATATATTTGTGGGAGTAGATAAAGCAGTAATACCTGAATTATTTAATAAAGGATTTGTTATTACCGGACTTCCTCCTGCAACAGACCAAACACCCACACCAACGGTTGGCGAATTGCCATTTAAAGTAGCAGAAGTTACACAAGTAGTTTGGTCAATTCCAGCATTAGCAGAAGTTGGTAAGGCATCAATAATTATCTGTACAGTATCTTTTGAAGGAGGGCAAGAACCATTTGTTACAGTCCAAATTAAAGCATTTGTTCCTGTTGTTAATCCCGTCAAAGCCGAAATATTTAATGTTGGATTACTAACCGAGCTGCCACCTAATAAAACTGACCAACTTCCTGATCCGATAACAGGATTTGTAGCATTTAAGTTAGCGGTTGTTGCTCCACAGAAAGTTTGGTCTGTACCTGCAATTGAAATACTCGGAATTTGATCTGTTGTAATGGAAACTGTTGAAGTAGATGTAGAACAATTATTACTAATCGTCCAAGCAAATACATTTATACCTAAACCTAAATTGGTAATACTGGTATTTGCTGATGTAGGAGATGTTATTGTTCCACTTCCTGAAACAACAGTCCAAGAACCTGTTCCTATAGCAGCGCTATTAGCTGTCATTAAGGCCGAACTGTTTACACAAATAGTTTGGCTCACACCCGCATTAGCAGTTGTTGGTGCAGGATCAACAGTTATTGCTAGTGTAGCACTTGGAGCTACGCAAACCCCATTTGTTATTACCCATTCAAAAACATTAACGCCAACACCTAAATTATTCAAAGTTGTTGTTGCTGATGTTGGTGAAGTTATTGTTCCGCTTCCCGAAACTAACGACCAAGAACCTGTACCAACGGTTGGCACATTTCCGGAAATTGTTGCAGTAGGATTAACTACGCAAATTGTTTGACTTACACTTACCGTAGGACTCGTAGGAGCAGCATCTAATTGAATACTCATGGTTGAGCTGCTTACACCACAAGTTCCGCTTGAAATACTCCATTCCAAAATATTTAAACCAATTGTTAATCCAGTAATGTTTGACGTGGCTAATGTAGGACTAGCTATTGTTCCGCTGCCGGATAATACCGACCAGGTACCTACACCAACAGTTGGCACGTTGCCGTTAAGAGTTGTACTTGGCGAATTAACACATAACGTTTGGTTTGTTCCTGCTACTGATATTGAAGGAATGTCATCTACTTGAATACTCATTGTTGAAGTAGTTGATCCACAACCACCGCTCGCAATACTCCATTCTAAAATATTAGCGCCAACTGCTAAGCCTGTAACCCCACTTGTTCCTAATGTTGGTGTTGTAATTGTTCCACTTCCAACAATTACAGACCAAGTTCCTATTCCTATTGCAGGAATGTTTCCTGCTAATGTTGTAGTTGGATTACTAATACATAGCGTTTGGCTTGGTCCTGCCACCGCTATACTTGGCGCAGGATCAACCTGTATACTCATAGTTGAGCTGCTTACTCCGCAACTACCATTTGAAATACTCCATTCAAGTATATTTAATCCTATTGCTAATCCTGTTATATTCGATGTAGCCAACGTAGGAGTAGTTATTGTTCCACTGCCGGCTAATATCGACCATGTGCCAATGCCAATTGTTGGCACATTTCCTGTTAATGCCGTACTTGCAGAACTGATACATACCGTTTGGTTCGATCCTGCTGCTGAACTCGTTGGCTGATCATCTACTTGAATACTCATTGTTGAAGTGCTTAAGCAAGCTCCATTTGTAATTTGCCATTCCAAAATATTTGACCCAACGGTTAATCCAGTTACACCGCTAGTTGGTGATGTTGGCGTACTAACTGTACCACCTCCTGCAATTACCGACCAATTGCCTACACCTGTAATTGGTGAGTTACCTGCTAATACTGTTGTAGGATTACTTATACACAAGGTTTGGTTTGCTCCTGCAATTGCAGGAGTAGGTATATTATTAACTTCAATACTCATGGTTGATGAATTTGTACCACAGGCTCCACCATTGATCGTCCATTGTAATACATTAATTCCAAGCCCTAAACCCGTAACCGAACTTGTTGCGAGAGTTGGAGTTGTTATTGTTCCGCTTCCTGATATCAAAGACCAGGTGCCGACTCCACCTGTTGGTGTGTTTGCTGCCAATACAGTAGTTGGACTGCTAATACATATTGTTTGGTTTGGTCCTGCAACTGGTAAAGATGGAATGTTATCTACATGAATATTTAAAGTTGATGTAAGAGAACAAACACTGTAAGTCATGGTCCAAGCTAAAACATTATCCCCTACTGGTAAACTTAAAACATTACTTGTATTTGTTAGTGGAGTTACAATATTTGCACTACCCGAAACAACTGACCAACTTGCTGTACCTAAGCTTGGCGTATTCGCCGAAATTGTTGTTGTCGGAGTACTTACACATAAAGTTTGACTAGCTCCTGCATTTGGAACACCCGGAGAAGGTACAACGTAAATATAAACTATAGATGAATTAAATGAGCATACACCATTTACAATAACCCATTGTAAAATATTTGTCCCGGTTCCTAACCCGGTAATTGTGCTGTTTGATAAACTTGGGGTGGTTACACTGCCGCTACCAACTAATACGCCCCAAGTTCCTATACCAACGGTTGGCGTATTGCCGGCCAAAGTAGTACTCGGCGATGCTGCGCATAAAGTTTGGTTTGGTCCCGCTGAGGCAAAAACAGTATTGTTATCTACTTGAATACTCATTGTAGAAATGCTTGGCGCGCAAACTCCATTTGTTGTTGTCCACTGTAATACATTTGTTCCTGTTGTTAGTCCGGTTACCGCAGTACTTGGATTAAGAATACTAACAATATTTGCTGTTCCTGACGAAACAGACCAAACACCAGATCCTATAGTTACAGAATTACCCGCCAATGTTGTAGTTGGATTATTAATACATAAAGTTTGGTTTGGGCCGGCTAAAGCAGGAGTTGGCAAATTATCAACCTGCACGCTTATAGTGGCGGTTGTAGGCGCACACCCTACTGTTCCTACACTCCATTGTAAAATATTTATTCCTAATCCTAAATTCGTTGCAGTTGTAGTTTGAGAATTCGGCGCCGTTATTGTCCCGCTTCCTGAAGCAACACTCCATGTTCCTGTTCCAACCGCTGGAATATTTCCAAATATAGGAGTGGTTGGAGAACTTATACATACCACTGTATTTGAAGTTGCTACAGCAGCACTTGGCAATGGATTTATTGTTAAGATTACACTTGAAGCGGATTGTGAACACACTCCATTTGATATGGTCCATAAAAACATATTTTGACCTAAACCTAAATTTGTAACCGTTGTCGTTCCTGAATTCGGTGTAGTGATTGTCCCTGAACCTAAAACTAAAGACCATACACCTGTACCTACAGTAGGAATATTTCCGGCCATTGTATAATTTGGGTTAGATATACACAATGTCTGGCTTGAGCCTGCAAAAGCTGTTGTAGGAACATTATCCACCTGGATCGTCATCGTCGATACCGTCTGTGGACAGGCACCGTTATTGGTGATCGTCCATTGGATCACATTCGTACCCAAGCCCACCGCTGTTAAACTCGTGGTCGGGTTATTA
>JALHPG010000040.1 GCA_022842625.1 Bacteroidia bacterium
CAAAAACGGGTAAAAAAAGACCAAAAACCTACAAGAACAAAAAAGGAAAATACGTTGTGGTTGAAAAACCGAACCCGGTTCATTTTGGAACCGAGACTTATGTAATGGGTTTAAAGAACGAAGAGGGAAAAATGAAAGTGGCTACACGCGAGAACTCGGCAATTTTATTAGAAGATGATTATGAAAAAAAATATGCCGGCTTTGACCCTGAAAGTGAAGAGAGTTATATTATTATGAGCAATTATACATCGGCTTACGTTATACAAAGTGCTTCGCTTGCTATGAAAATTCAAGATGAATACACTAAAAAAGCCGGAAGAATTGATAAAGGGGTTCATCGCCAAAGTATATGGGTATTATGGAGAACTGCTATGCCAAGCATTTTAACAGAAATAGGTTATTTAACCAATCCATTAGAAGAAACCTTTTTAGGTAGTGAAAGCGGACAGGATTATTTAGCTAAATCTATTTTTAGAGGTTTGCGAAAATATAAAGACGATGTGGAGGGTACTAAAAAAGAATACAACGATGAGATAGAAAACCAAAAACCGATAGAGAACGAAAATATAAAAGCAGGAAACATTCCCGGTCAAAAAAAGGCTGAGGAAGATGAGGATGAAGATGAAAAAAAAGAGGATGTAAAAGTTGAAATAAAAAAAGAGGAGAAAGAAAAAGTAAATGACACTAAATATGTTTCTGGTGACATTAAAGATTCCTTAAAATCAAAAGAAGTTAATGTGGATTCAGTTGCAACAGCAAAAGAGATCGCCGATAAATTTAAAAAAGAACAGAAGGCAAAGGATGAAAAAGAGGCTTTGCTAAAAGAAGAAAAAAGAAAGGCGGATAAAGAAAAGGAAGAAAGGATCAAAGAAGAAAAAGAAAAAACCTTAACCGCAAATTCGGATAAAACTGAAATTATTTTTAAAGTTCAATTTGCAAGTAGTGAGACTCCGTTGAATTTAAAACAAGAGAAGTTTAGTGCTGTTGTTGAAGGAAATTATTACAAAGTAAAAGAGGTGCTAAAATATACTTCGGGAAATTTTTCTCAAATAAAAGATGCTGTAAAACATCAAAACCTATTAAGAGAAAAAGGGTTTAAAGATTGCTTTGTGATTGCTTTAAAAAACGGAGAACGTTTTGATATTAATGAGGCAAGAAAAATAACAGGGCAGTAATTAACCCACACGTATTCCGATCACACTCACGTCATCCGTTTGTTCGTGATTCAGCTTCCAGTCAATAAAAGTTCTTTGTAATTTATTTTTTTGTTCTTGAAGCTGCTGCTCTGAAACTTCAAGCAACAACTCTTCCAGTTGTTTATATTTGAATTTTTTACCCTTTTCTCCACCGAACTGATCGGCAAAACCGTCGGTAGATAAATAAATCATATCTCCTGAGATAAGTGAAATTTTTTGTGCCGAAAACTTTTTGTTCTCTTCTAAATAAGTTCCAATAGGCATTTTATCGCCTTTATATTCTGTTAATTGTTTGTCTCTTACCAAATACAATGCGTTGTTGGCTCCGGCAAACTCTATAGTATTATCCATTTTGTTCCAAACACACAAGGCCATATCCATGCCGTCTTTTTGTTCAGTTTGTCCCTGCTGAAAAAGCGCTGCAATTACTTTGTCACGAAGACGATTTAAAATTTCATCTGCTTTAAATATTTTGTTTTCAACGATAATTTCGTTTAAAAAACTATTTCCCAGCATGCTCATAAAGCCGCCGGGAACGCCATGACCCGTACAATCTGCTAAAGCAAATACCGCTCTGCCGTTTGGTAATACGTGCGCCCAATAAAAATCGCCACTTACAATATCGCGTGGTTGAAAAACAATAAAATGCTCTTTAGATATTTTATTCCAAACCTCTTGGCCTGTTAACACGGCGCTTTGTATACGTTGCGCATAATTAATACTTGAAATAATTTCGGATTGCTTTTCCTCAATTATGTTTTTTTGAATTTCTACCTCTTGTTTTTGACGTTCTAAAATTTTATTTTGATCATTAATTATTTTGTTGGCCTTTTTAGCTTTTTTATAATTTCTAAAAGCAATTATTAAAAAAAACAATGTGCAAAATAGTGCTGTTGAGGCAATCCACAATACAACTGTTTTTTGTTTATTTTTTTCTTCTTGAAAATTAAGTTCTGTATTTGTTTGTTTTAACTCTAAATCTTTTTTTTCGGTTTCGTATTTTGTTTGAAGCTCGTTGGTTATCTGAGCGTTTTCGCTAGACGTAAGGGAATCTTTTAAGCCCAAGAATTTATCCATATAAAAATAGCCCGTGTCTTTATTTCCATATAAAAGATTATAGGTAGCGCTCTCTTGATAAAACACGGTATAAAATTCAGGTTTGTTTAATTTTGGAAGAAACTCTCGCATGCTATCTAAATAACATTTTGCATAAACCGGTTTGTTTAAAAAACGCTGGTATACGATTGCAAAATTTAAATTGCTAAAAAACTCGTTTCCTATGTCGTTTTGCTTTTTTGAGATTATTTTTAGTTTATTATTAAATATTAAAGCCGAGTCTATTTTGTTTTGATTTACAAAGCTTAAAAAGAGATTATTGTAGCAAGCCGCCATGCCTCTAGAATCGTTAATTTGGCTAAACTCTAATAAGGCTTTTCGCTGATAATTAATTGCTTTTTGAAATTGAGATCTGTTTTCATAAATAATTCCCAGGTTTGTGTATTGATACCCTAATAAACCTTTTTGTATTGTTGTATCCATTAAGGCAATAGACTCAAGGATATATTTTTCTGCCTGATTGTTGTTTTTCTGTCTTATAAAAATAACGGCTATATTATTTAAAAGGTCGGCGCTTTTATTTATGTTTTTTAATTGATGTTGAATTTTTTGGGCGATAATTAGTTCGTCGATTGCCTTTTGGTCATTGGCCATATTTGAATACAATATCCCTAAGTCTTGGTGTGCATCTGCTTCAATTATTAAATTATTGTATGCTTTAGAAAGGAGTATTGTTTTATTATAATAATATAACGCGCTATCAAATTTGTTCTCTAAATGAAAATAAACTCCAATTTTTAAATAGCCCGCTGCAATATATTTTTGGTTTTTGGTTTTTGAGGCCAGTTCTATTATTTTAAGGCCGTATTCTTTTACTTTTTCATTGTTGTTACTCTGATATAATTTTCCTAAAAGATTGTAACAGTTTAGTTTTGTTGTATCGTTTGAATTTTGAACAAGTTTTAATAAGCTATCTATTTGCCTTTTGTTTTGAGAAAAACAAAAGTTGCTAATAAGAATGCATATTATTATGATTATATTTTTCATCCAAATATTAAACTAAATACTTCTTCCATTTTTGATGCAGATAGTATTTTAATTTTATATGAATTTACATTAATTCCTTTTAGGTTGTAACTACTTACAATTATTTTACTGAAACCTAATTTTTCGGCCTCGCTTATACGTTGTTCAATTCTGTTTACCGGGCGTATCTCTCCTGTTAATCCTACTTCGCCGGCAAAACAAATATCTTGGGGTATAGGCATATCCTCGTTACTGCTTAAAATGGCGCAAACCAATGCCAGGTCAATTCCCGGGTCCTCTACGCGAATGCCTCCGGCAATATTTATAAATACATCTTTAACGCCCAATCTAAAACCACAGCGTTTTTCTAAAACAGCCAATAACATGGATAAACGTCGCAGATCGAAACCGGTTGATGAACGCTGCGGGGTGCCATAGGCTGCGCTGCTCACAAGAGCCTGAGTTTCTATTAACATTGGGCGGTTGCCTTCCATTGTAGCAGAAATGGCAACGCCACTTGTTGGGGTTTCTCTATTGGTGATCAAAATTTCTGACGGATTTAAAACCTCTCTTAATCCATCGCCATTCATTTCGTAAATACCCATTTCATTGGTACTACCAAAGCGGTTTTTGGTTGCGCGTAATAAACGGTAAATATGGTTTCTGTCGCCCTCAAATTGCAAAACGGTATCAACCATGTGCTCTAGCACTTTTGGCCCTGCTAAACTGCCTTCTTTGGTAATGTGGCCTATCATAAAAACAGGCGTGTTGGTTTCTTTGGCAAAACACAAAAACTCAGCTGCACACTCTCTAACTTGACTAACGCTTCCGGGACTGCTTTCGATATAGCTGGAGTGAAGTGTTTGTATTGAATCGAGTATTACCAACTGAGGCTCTATTTCTACTATTTGCTGAAAAATATTTTGTGTGTTGGTTTCTTGGAGGATAAAACAATTATCTGTGGTAACGCCAATACGCTCTGCACGCATTTTTATTTGCTGCTCACTTTCTTCGCCACTAACATATAAAACTTTTAAATTTTTTAACCGCAAGGCTAATTGCAACATTAAAGTAGATTTGCCAATGCCGGGCTCACCCCCAAATAAAACAAGGCTTCCGGGAACAATACCACCGCCAAGTACTCTGGTTAATTCTTTACCGGGCACAGCAATACGAGGAAAATCTTGTAAACCAACATCTTGTAATAAAATAGATTTGTTGGATGTTTTTGTGGTTTTGTTGCCCGAAAATAACTGCAGGCGATCGTTCTTACTTTCTTTATGTACAACTTCTTCAACGTAAGTGTTCCACTCGTTACAGCTGGGGCATTTACCGATCCATTTTGCAGAAGGTGCGCCGCAGTTCTGGCAGAAGAAGGTGACTTTTGTTTTTGACATTATGTTGTAATTTGAAAAACAAATTTACAGCATAACCAAGCAAGGCCTTGCTATTAATTGTAGTACTTAAAAAATGATTTTTTTGGCGCTTAAATTAAAGCGTGTTTAACTTTTGCATTAACTCTTCGCGGAACGACCCCCCAACAGGAATTACTTTTTTCTCGTTCTCTAAAATTACGTTTTGCGAATCGATGCTTTGAATTTTATCTAAGCGGGCAATAAACGATCTGTGCACACGGGCAAAATCAGTATTTCCAAGTTTTTTCTCAATATCTTTCATGGTGCTATGCACCGTGTAACGGGCGTATTGAGTATTAATGATCACATAATCTTTTAATGCTTCAACGTAATAAATATCTTTTAAAAGTACTTTTACTAAACGGCTATTTGCTTTTACGAATAATATATCCTTGCTTGAATCATCTTTATTTTCAACTAAAGAATATAAAAAGTCTCTTTCTTTTTGAAGTTCGGCGTCTTTTTGATGTTTATAAAACGCCATTTCGATGGTTGAGTGAAGATCGATCTCTTTGAAAGGTTTTAAAATATATCCATAAGGTTCAGTAACTTTTGCTTTAGAAAGTGTTCCTTCGTCGGCATAAGCGGTTAAAAATATTACCGGGATATTTACTTTTTCTTTTATTCTATCGCTCACGTCTATCCCCGTTAGATCGCCTTTTATCATAATGTCCATTAAAATAAGATCCGGCGCGGTCTCAATAATTTTTTCGATAGCATCTTTTCCATTATTGGCAATTCCAATAACCTCGTATCCTAATTTAACTAAACTATTTTGAATGTCTTTTGCGACAATGCTTTCGTCTTCGACTATAAATATTCTTAATTTTTCCATTTTATTTTACATTTTAAATTTAATCAAAACTTCGGTTCCAATACCTTTTTTTGAATTAAATTTTATTTCGCCTCCAATTTGATCTATTAAGGTGTTAACTAGCTGTAAACCAAGGGTGTTGGTGTTGTTATAATCCATTTCCGGGGGAATACCAACGCCATTGTCTTTTACTTGGATATAAACCATGTTATTTTCTGACTTTAAATCCAATAGAATCTTTCCTTTCATTGCATTTGGAAAAGCATGCTTAATTGCATTTGTTATTAGTTCATTTATTATTAATCCTGCCGGAATGGATAGATCGAGGTTTAAACTTATTTTTTCGAGATTTAAAATGAGATCTATTTTTTCGGACGAAATAACATAGGATTGTATAATATTTCTTGAAAGGGTTTGAATGTATTCAGAAAAATTTACCGAGGTAAACGATTTGTTTTGGTATAAACTTTCGTGAATGTATGCCATTGTTTTGATCCTGTTTTGGCTTTCTTTTAAAAGCGCAAGCGTATAGGCATCGGTAACATATGATGATTGTAGATTTAAAATACTACTAATGATCTGCATGTTATTTTTAACACGGTGGTGAACTTCTTTTAAAAGCACGTCTTTTTCTTTTAGAGATTGTTCCACACGCTGTTGAATTAATTTTTTGTCTGTAACATTATGGGCGATACCACTAACCTCATCTACTACAGAATTATTATAAACAGGATTTAAAAAAACCTCTAAATATATTTTATTGTAATTTTTATCCAGCACTTCTATATCAAAACTAGCCGAATGTCCGGCAAAAGCTTTTTTGTAATTGTAATCTAAAAGCTCTCCATACTCGGTATCGTGACTTAACACACCTCTATCTAAACTAAAGCCAACATAAGGTTGCGTATTATAGATCGCACTTACTAGTTCGAAATAATTTTTATTGAACGAAGTTAGTTGATGTTTTCTGTCAATAGTCCATATGTAATGATTACTGCTATCAAAAATTGAGCTTAGTTTTGCGGCCTGATTTAAGAGTTTTTGTTCGGATGATTTTTTTTCTGTGATATCATGTCCGATTCCGGAAACTTCTTCGACCTCGCCGCTTTGATTAAAGATAGGCTGTAAATAAATTTGCCTAATAACAGGTGTATTGTTTTTATTTATGCGTTCGGTAATAAACTCTGTTGATTTACCCGAAAACGCCAAGGCATATTGTTTATCCCATAATTGGGCGTATACATCTAGCGAATGAGCTATACCCACTTCTTGTGAATAAAGTGATTTACCAATAATAGGTTTTTTACCATGTAACTCTTTTATTGCCTCTTCGTAGTTTTTATTGTGTGATGTTATTTCTCGTTTCTTATTGATCGTCCACATGGCCTGTGATCCACTTTCAAAAATAGCACTTAATTTTGCAGACTGTTCGCGTATTTTATTTTCGTTATTTATTCGTTCGGTAATGTCTTGTGCAATAGCAGAAGCTTCAACAATTTTTCCTTCGAAATAAATTGGGTGAATAAAAACTTCGCGATAAACGGTTTTTTTATTTATGATGCTTTTATGGACAAATATTTGTCTTTGGCCTTTAAAAACCAGATCAAATTTTTTCTTCCAGAAAACAAGTAAATTTTTATCCGTAATAGTATCTTTTAAATAAAGTTTATTTAGTTTTTGTTTTTCTTTTTTAAGTAATTTATAATAGTTCTGGTTATAAGAAATAAGTTCATAATTCCTATTAAAGGTCCAAATTAATTGGTCGCCACTCTCAAAAATTGCTTCTAGTTTTGCCGACTGATTAATTAATTTTTTTTCATAGTTTTTTTGTTCGGTAATATCGTGAGCAATGCAGCTAATTTCTTCAACAGAATTATTATTTATAATTGGGTTAATAAAAACTTTTCGGTATATCGTTTCGTTCTTACCAATCTCTTCTTTATCAAACTCTAATTTTTTTCCGGTAAACGCCTGTTTGTATTTAGGGTACCAGTATTTTAAATAATCGTTGTTTGATTTTGATAGTTGTTTTCCAACATTAACACCAATTATGTTAGTGATGCCATATTTTGTATTTAGAATTTTTGCAAAGTTTTTATTGCACGATGTTATTTCAAAATTTTTGTTGACAGTCCAAATTAATTGATTAGAACTTTCGAAAATTGCAGAAAGATGTGCGGTTTTTTCTAATAATTTTTTTTCTGCTTCTTGTCGCTCTTTAACTTCTAATAATAAAAACTCATTATTGGTTTTTATCATTTCTGCTTTTAATTTCTCGGTTTCTATTTTACGCTGTTCACCTAAATTAATAATTAAGGTTAAAATACAATCAGAGTTATTATAATTTATAGGAGTAGATGTTAACTGCGCTTCGATCAAATTACCTTTTGTGTCTTGTAATGTCCAATTGGTAGCTTTTCCTGGATCAATTCCACTATAAATCTCCTTGATCCTATCCATTGCTTTCATTCTATCTTTTTCAATGATATAGTCGAGCGCAAATTTTCCTAAAATTTGTTTTTCAGATTTTATTTGTAATAGTTTTAATGTGGACTTATTACAGAACACGGTAACCCCTTGGCGGTGGATAATATAAGATGCGGGAGAATTATCCAATAAGTTTTGATAATTGAAGTGTTGTAATTGAAGTTCAATTTCCTTTTCTTTTTGAATTGTAATATCCCTAATAATATTTAAGAAAAAAGCAATTTTTCCATCGTGTCCGGTAATAGGGGTTAAATTATTTTCGAGCCATACTTCTTCTTTATTTTTTTTAACCGTTTTAAACGTATAGCTGTAATTTTTTTTGATGTTCTTTTTTTGATAATTTCTAATAATGCCATCAATTTTCAAAAAATCAGTTTTATTGCCAATTACTTTTTTATTAAAAAAATTATAATCTTTTAAAAATTCCTTAGGCTCGTATCCTAAAATTTTAATAATGTTAGGGCTAACATAAGTATACCCTTCTTTTGGATAGTAAGAATAAAATGCAATTATATCGTTACTGGTTTTTGTAATGAGGTCGAATTTTTCTTTGGTTTCTATTAATAATTTTTTTGATTCTTCAAGCTCGTTCTGTTTTTGTAAAAGCGAGGATATTTCGATAAAGGTAGTTTGAACAACCTTTTTATTTTCAAATAAAACACAATTTGATTTTGCCTCAATATAAATTGTTTTATTTTTAAATGTTTTAAACTGCAGCTCAACAGGAGGAAACTCTTCGCCGTTAATGATTTTGGTATTGTTTTTTCGGATCCTGTTATGGTATTGTTTATCTAAAAGATCAAAAATAGAAACTGTATTTATATTTTTTATTTCCTTATTTGAAATTTGAAATAATTGGGCGGCCTTTTTATTTACGAAATAAACTTTTTTATTATCAAAAATAGCAACTGCTATTGGTAACAGATCTAGTGTATTTAAATCAACCAAATTAGATTGACCTTTTTTAAGTGGCATAAATTATTTTCTAATTGTTTGCGTTTTATTTTCGTCGATTTTAATATTATACGTGCGTAAACCCTCTTCGTAAGTTGGTTTAATTTTATCGCCTTGCCATTTAATTTCTATATCATTTTTAAATGTAATAGTTAAATAATTATATCCTAACTCATCGTAAAAATGCCAGTCGCCTTCTTTCATTCCGCTAATATAATTTCCGTAAAACATTTTTTTTCCGTTTTCGTAATATTGTGTATGTAATCCAATAGGATCTCCTGCAGAAAATTTTCCTTCAAAACGTTTGTATTTACTAGGCATGTAATAACTTACCCAAATACTGTCAGGTTCATCATTTGAGTAATTGCCAATTTCTTTATAATCAGGAGTTTCATAAACCCACTTACCTTCTTTTCTATTTTCTACAAAAGAACCTTGTAAAATTATTTTACCTTGGGGGTCATAATCTTTTAATTCACCTTCGCGTTTTCCATTTACATAAAGTTCTTCGCGCCATAATTGTCCGGTTTCATAATACCATTTCCAAACACCTTGCGTTCTACCTTTTTTATCGTATTTACCTTTTTGCTCTAGTTTACCCGAAGCGTAGTAAAATTCCCATTCACCGGTTCTGTTACCGTCTTTATAAACACCTTTGCCTTTAAACTCCCCTGTATTGTGAAATTCAGACCATACCCCTATTCTATTTCTTACGCTATCAACAGCGCCTCTTGCAACAACAGTTCCATCAAAATATTCTATTGCACTATCGGGTATAGGTACGTTTCTACAAACTAATTTATTTATATAAACAGGTTCTTTTAAAGTTGAATCATCTTTCAATATTAAACTACTATCGCATTGATATTTTTGTTTGTATTTAAAATGTGTTCCAATTGCTACGCCATCGCTATAAACACCTTCGTATTTTAATGTACCATCTTTAAATAATTCAGTATACAATTCAACATTTGCAATTTCGGGAGCATTTAAAATTTGTTTACCATTATTAAATTTTTTTGTTGAAAGTAAATTTCCTTTTTTATCATATTGCTTTACATAACCATCTAATGAATCATCATTAAATTTCATTTCTTTTTTTACTTCTAGATTTTCATAAAATTCTTTCCAAATACCTTGCTTTTTATTATTAGGATCGCGCTGATTAATTTTTTCAAAACTTTGTAAAATACCGCCTTTATAAAGAATAATAGCTGTGATTAATGAATCTTCGCTATACTCATAAGCAGTACCATCTGGTTTACCTTTTTCATAAGGTATTACACTTTTTGTTTTACCGGATGTATAAAAGTTTCTTAAAATTCCTTGTTTAATATCGTTTACAAAGTTTTCGGTACTAACTATTTTTTGTAATGTATCGTAATTGGTGGATACACCATTTTTTTTACCTTCTTTATAATTTATTGACTTAGTAATTTTTCCTTTTTCATTATAAAATTTCCATAAACTATCTAACTGAAAATTTTTACGATTTCCTTCTATTTTAAGTTTACCGTTTTTATGATAATTTTTCCAATACCCTTCAGGTTTACCATCTTTCATGGTTCCTTCGCTGCTTAAAGCGCCATTATCGTAATAAAATTTATTATAACCATTAGGATTATTTACTTGCGCAAACAAACCAATAGTGTTTAGGAATGTAAAAACTAAAAAGAGTATTATTTTTATGTGTACTTTATTCATTTTAGACTTAGCTTAAATGTAGCAATTATAATCCAAATTTTGCCGATAAATCAAGCATTTTTAAAATTGGTTTTTTTGCTTTTTCTATCATTTCATCACTCATTAATAATTCAGGTTGTTCGTGTAATAATGCAATATATATTTTTTCTAAAGTATTTAATTTCATGTAAGGACAATCATTACAAGCACAGTTATTATTTGGTGGTGCAGGTATAAATGTTTTATCAGGACTGCTTTTTTGCATTTGATGTAAAATTCCTGTTTCAGTTAAAACAATAAATTCTTTATCTGCCGATTTTTTTGAATAATTTAATAATGCTGTTGTACTTCCAATAAAATCAGCATGATCTAATATAGCCGCTTCACATTCAGGATGTGCAATAATTTTTGCTTTAGGATTTTGTGCTTTTAGTTTTATTAATTTTTCTAAACTAAAAATTTCATGTACCATACAAGCGCCATCCCATAAAACCATATTACGGCCGGTTTTTTTATTTATATAAGCTCCTAAATTTTTATCAGGCGCGAATATTATTTTTTGATCTTTTGGTAAGCTCTCAACTATTTGAACGGCGTTACTACTTGTGCAAATGATGTCTGATAAGGCTTTAATATCTGCTGTACAATTGATATAAGTAATTACAATATGATCGGGGTGATTTGCCTTGAATTCACTAAATTTATCAGGAGGACAAGAATCTGCTAAAGAACAACCGGCCTTTAAATCCGGAATCAATACTTTTTTAGTTGGATTTAAAATTTTTGCAGTTTCGGCCATAAAATGAACTCCGGCAAATAAAATTATGTCTGAAGTGCTTTTTTGAGCCTCTTGTGCGAGGCCTAAAGAGTCGCCAATATAGTCCGCAACATCTTGTATGTCAGCGTTTTGATAGTAGTGAGCAAGCAGTACTGCGTTCTTTTTCTTCTTAAGATAATTTATTTCTTTGATTAAATCAAGCGATGGATCAACTCTTAAATTTAACCATCCCTTATCTAATAATATATTTTTCATTTTTAAAATTTAAAATTATGTATTGTATATATAGGGTGTTAATACTGTTAGTTAGTTTATGTTTTTTAATCGTTTTTTAAGCTTATCAATAGTAGTTAACAGCTAATTAACAAAGTTAATACTTTAAAGTACTGAATGTCAAATATAGTAACTAGTATTAACAATAGTTAGTAGTAGTTAACCTTAATAACTTTAGGGTATTTTAACTTGTTAGCAACCTTAAAATGGTTCTTATAAATACTGACTTATAATTATAACTTCGCTAGGATATGACGGATAAAATTTTAATCAATAATATTCTTTAATACTGGCTTAATATATTACTGTGTATTTATTAACCTTAATTAAAGTAGTTAACATAAATATTGTTTATTTGTTTATTTTTGAGAGGTTCATTATCAGTTAGTTAATTTATTAGTGTTAATTAACGTTGATTAGTATTTTTGAGTATTATTAGGTTTTATAAGGAAGTGTAAATAATTATGAGTATAAAAATAGCTATTGGATCTGATCATGCGGGTTTCGAATTAAAAGAACAATTAATTACCTATTTAAAAGAACATAACACTAATGTAATTGATAAAGGATGTTTTAGTTTAGATAGAGCTGATTATCCTGATTATGGCCATGCTGTTGCTAATGCGGTTATTACTAATGAAGTAGATTTTGGTATATTAATGTGTGGTAGCGGTAATGGTATTAATATGAGTGCAAATAAGCATAAAGGTATTAGAGCTGCTTTATGTTGGAATGCCGAAATTGCCTCTTTGGCTCGCCAGCATAATGATGCAAATATTTTGGTTTTACCCGCAAGATATATTTCTGTTGAAGAAGCATATAAATGTATAGATGCTTTTTTAACTTCTAAGTTTGAAGGCGGTCGTCACCAGGCACGTTTAGAAAAAATTGATATTTAATAATTAAACTATATAACATGAAAAACTTATTTGTAATAACTGTTTTATTAGCCGCTTTAAATTGTTCGGCACAAAAAGGAAAAGCTTTTCCTAATACAAATGGCGCTACACTTGATGATAAAGAAAAAACTATTCCGTTTAAAAATAACAAATTCTCTATTTTAGCAGTTGCCTTTCATAGAGGCGCCGAAGATGAATTGAAAAAATGGCTTAATCCATTATACAATACATTTATGGTTAAATCAAAGGCTAAAACACTAGATATGTCTACTGTTTATGATGTTAATTTTGTTTTTGTACCAATGATTGCCGGTGTAAAAATGATAGCTGATGAATATAAATCGGGTACAGATAAAGCATTTTGGCCAGTTGTGTTAGACACTAAAAAGTCGGATATGAAAGCCGCTGCAACTTCTTTAGGAATTACAGATCGTAAAATACCATACATTTTTGTTTTAAATAAAGATGGTGTTGTGGTTGATGTTCAGTCAGGCGAATTTTCTGAAGATAAAATTGATGCCATGGAAGAGTCTATGGAGTAAGGATGTACTTTACCTTATAATGGTTATGTAAGGCCTAAAATATTTCCCTATCTTTGCATACTATTTTGCAAAATAATTACGATATAATTGTTGTTGGTGCAGGTCATGCCGGCTGTGAAGCTGCTGCTGCCGCTGCTAACATGGGTTCAAAGGTTTTATTGGTAACAATGAACATGCAAACCATTGCGCAAATGAGTTGTAATCCCGCTATGGGCGGCATTGCAAAAGGACAAATTGTGCGTGAGATTGATGCGATGGGTGGTTATAGCGGTATTGTGTCCGATAAGTCCGCTATTCAATTTAGAATGCTTAATAGCAGTAAAGGCCCTGCTATGTGGAGCCCAAGAACTCAAAACGATAGAATGATGTTTGCGGGTTTATGGAGAGAAATGTTAGAGCAAAACCCTAATGTGGATTTCTGGCAAGACATGGTTCGCTCACTTATTGTTTCTAAAGATGGTAAACGTGTTGAAGGTGTAATAGCCGGAATGGGCGTTGAGTTTAGAGCAAAAGCAGTTGTTTTAACTAATGGCACATTTTTAAATGGAATCATTCATATTGGGGAAAAACAATTGGGAGGCGGACGCACAGGCGAATCTGCTAGCCATGGAATAACGGAACAATTAGTCCAATTAGGATTTGAAAGCGGCCGAATGAAAACCGGGACCCCTCCACGTATTGATGGACGCTCGCTCGATTATTCCAAGATGGAAGTTCAAGGGGGCGATGAGGTTGCAGATAAATTCTCCTACTTAGATAACACATCGCCTTTTATTGGCAAAAATGCTATAAAACAAATTCCTTGTCATGTTACTTATACAAATCAAAAGGTTCATGATATTTTAAAAACCGGATTCGAAAAATCTCCTATGTTCCAAGGTCGTATCCAAGGCTTAGGCCCAAGATACTGTCCAAGTATAGAAGATAAGATCACAAGATTTAGTGAAAGAGAAAGACATCAATTGTTTGTTGAGCCCGAAGGCTGGAACACGGTTGAGATATACGTGAATGGTTTTTCTACTTCTTTACCTATTGATGTTCAGCAAAAGGCACTTGAATTAATTCCGGGCTTTGAAAAGGCGCGAATGTTCAGGCCCGGTTATGCTATTGAATACGATTATTTTCCACCCACTCAATTAAAACTAACCCTAGAAACCAAGTTAGTTGATAATCTGTATTTCGCAGGTCAGATTAACGGAACAACTGGTTATGAAGAGGCCGCCTGTCAAGGTATGATGGCGGGTATTAACGCCCATTTAAAAGTTAAAGAGTTAAACCCATTAATATTAAATCGTTACGAGGCATATATTGGTGTTTTAATCGACGATCTGGTTACCAAAGGTACCGATGAGCCTTATAGAATGTTTACTTCTAGGGCAGAATATCGTTTATTGTTACGTCAAGATAATGCCGATGTGCGCTTAACGCCACTATCTAACGCTTTAGGGCTGGCTAGTGACGAACGAATGAAATGTGTTTCTGAAAAAGTTGCCGGCTATACTAAGATAATTGAGCATTTTAAAAACACGAGTGGCGAACCTGTTGTTTTAAATAATTTTTTAGAATCAGTTGGCTCTGCCCCACTCGCTCAAAAAACAAGGTATTTTAATGTTTTATCAAGACCAAATGTTTCTGTAAAGGATCTTATGGCCAACGATAGCGTTCTTGGTTCTGCGCTTTCGGAATACGATCCTGATACAATTTTACAGGCTGAAATATTAATGAAATACGAAGGTTATATCGAGCGCGAAAAAGAAAGTGCCGATAAGCAAAAGCGTTTAGAGGATTATGTTATTAATGCCTCTTTTGATTATGATTCAATTGTTAGTTTAGGAGCTGAGGCGATAGAGAAATTTAAAAAGTTCAGACCACACACTATTGGGCAAGCAAGTAGAATTTCCGGCATTAATCCTGCGGATATCTCTGTTTTATTAGTGCATTTAGGTAGGTAGAACCTTTATGTTTGTTAATTGATTGAAAATCAATTGTTTATACTTTATTTCTATTATAAATATATCTTTTTTGAATAGTTTAATTTTTTTTGTATGAAGAATATTGATAGCTGTCCTGTTTGCAAAGCCACAACCTTTAAAAACAGTTTAACTTGTAAAGATTATACTGTTAGTCAGGAACAATTCGCAATTGTTGTTTGTGATTCTTGTGGTTTTAAGTTTACCAATCCTCGTCCCGACGACTCTGTTATTGGTAGTTATTATAAATCTGAAGATTATATCTCCCACTCTGATACTAAAAAGGGATTGATCTCACGCTTATATCATCTTGTTAGGAACTATACACTTAATAAGAAAATGGGTTTAATAACAAAGTATGTTTCACGTGGAACGATTTTAGACTATGGTTGTGGTACAGGAATGTTTTTAAAGACTTGTGTTAATAATAGCTGGAAGTGTTATGGTATTGAACCGGATTCTGATGCTTTAAAACTTGCTACTCATAACGGCGCTAATGTTTTTCCTAGTAAAGCAGTTCTAAATACTTTTGATGCTAATTTTTTGTTTGATGCTATAACCCTTTGGCATGTTTTAGAACATGTTACGGATCTTGACGAGACCCTTAATTTTTTCAAAGCTAAATTAAATTCTAACGGTATTTTAGTAATTGCCGTTCCAAACCATACCAGTTTTGATGCTCAATATTATAAAGAGTTTTGGGCAGCTTATGATGTTCCTCGTCACCTGTACCATTTTCATAAAGATACTGTGGAGAAACTTTTATCTAATTATGGTTTTAAGCTTGTTGAAACAAAACCCATGAAGTTTGATAGCTTTTATGTAAGTATGTTAAGCGAGAAGTATAAAACTGGAAGCATAAATTATTTTACTGCTTTCATGAATGGTTTAAAGTCTAATTTAAAAGCCAGATCGGCGGCAGACTATTCGAGTGTTATTTATGTTTTCAAAAAGAAGCAATAATCACTTTGCTGTTTCTTAAAGACTAATAAGCCTTATTTTACCAAACAGCCGGTTGCGTCTAGAACGATCTATTTTATAATTCTTTCTCTAAATTTTTTAATAAAGATTTATTGTTCCACGTGAAACATTTTCTCGTTTCCTTGTTTAATTATCACTAAGTTCTTGATGATATTTTTCTGTATAGGCCTTCGGGCATAAAATAGTTTGATTGTTCGTTTCTAATTGCCAACGAATTTATACGACCAACTATTCCCCTAAGGATTTTATATTCTAGCCTCTCTTTTAATTATCGGTAATTGTCAGATGCCGGAACCCGGTCTTTTTCCGTTGATAGTTTTTATTAATGGCCCATTCATCATGCCATTCGTTTTAGTTTACATTATCTTATTTTTATTGTTCGTCGCGCAACACTAAATATAGTTTTTTTCTTTTTAATGGATTTATAAGATCAATGTTCCGGTAAATTCGCTTGAATTTTAACTTAGTATACTGTTAGAAGCTTATCCATTTGTTCCACGTGAAACATTATACACAGTTTTCCTATAAATTAATAAGCCCTGTTGATTTACGTTCCGGTAAATTTGTTTGCAAGTCTTCTTCGTTTATGATCTTAACCTTACCCATTTGTTCCACGTGCAACATTGGGAAACCAAACTCCTCCGTTATCTTTCCTTTAATTAGGTACACCCCTATTCCTTCAAACCTATATTTCGAATACACTTCCGGAAAGTGTACAGTGTCGAAAAAGCCCCCTTCACAATCAATAAAAGTCCCAAACGCCATTCGGTAACCATGCTTTGTATAAACCACTCTCTCGTTTACAAAGTTGCCCATTAAACGAACCGTCTTGCCAGCGGAAGGCAAAAGGTCTTTGCTTAATAGATCGCCCCTAAAAGAGGTTTTAATTAAGCCGTAGAAGTCTTTGGTGATTGGAAAGCCAAATAAGGCTATCTCATCATAGAGATCTTCTACAAAAGAAACGTCTAATTTAGGTAGGAAAAACTGTTGAGCTTGTTCTTTAAACAAACGCAAACTGCTTTCTGTCTTTTTAGTTTCCTTGCCTAAAATGTGATAAGCTTTCCAATACAAACTCTTCTTGTTATAACCGAAAATACGGCATGCGCCACTTTTAATTAGAATTAAAATTTGTTCTAGTTTTATATTTGTTCTTAAGATAAGATCTTCAAAATTTTCGTAATCACCCCCGGACTCCTTTTCCGTAATTATTGTTTCTGTTGTTTTTTTCTCGAGGCTTTTTATATGGATAAAACCCAAGTAAATATCTTTCCCGTAAATTGTAGTTAAATTGTCGCTATTGTTTACACAGGGTAAATGAACATTAGCCCCAAGCTTTTTTGCCTCATAAACGTAAACCCAGGTTCGGTAAAAGCCTCCAAAGTTGTTTATGACCCCAACAATAAACTCCAAAGGAAAATGGGTTTTTAAAAACAAACTCTGATAACTCTCTACAGCATAACTTGCAGAGTGCGCTTTGCTAAAACTAAACCCTGCAAAACTTTCCATCTGAAACCAAATAGATTCTGTCACATTTTCATCATAGCCCTTCTCTTTACAATTAGAAAAGAACTTCTCTTTTATGTCTGTTAAATGTTGTTTCCCCCTTTTTTTTCCACTCATTAACCGGCGTAACATATCTGCTTCTGCTAAGTTTAATCCACCATAATGATGCCCTACTTTTAATACATCTTCTTGATAGATCATTACCCCAAACGTTTCTTGTAATTGTTCTTTAATGATCGGGTGAGGGTATTCAAATCCCTCGGGATCATGAAAGCGTTTTATAAATTCTTTCATCATACCACTGCTCGAAACTCCGGGACGAATTATAGAGCTTGCTGCGGTAAGCGAAATATAATCTTCACATTTAAGTTTTCTTAGCAATCCTCTCATGGCAGGACTCTCTATATAAAAACAGCCAATGGTGTTGCCATTACGTAAGTGCTCTTTTATTTTAGCGTCATTTTTAAATCTTTTTATATTGTGGACATCTACACTGATTCCTTTGTTTTTTAAGATGAGTTTCACCGCATCGTTAATATGCCCAATTCCTCGTTGTGATAAAATGTCTAGTTTTTCAAAACCGATCTCTTCTGCTAAATGCATATCCCATTGCACGGTTGGATATCCTTTGGGCGGAAGATCCAATGCTGTATAATAGGAGAGGGGTAATTCTGATATTAAAATTCCGCCGGCATGAATGGAGCGATAATTAGGTGTGTTTTGTAAAGTTGCTCCTATCCTAAATATCATAGTTGATATTTCATCCAATTCGTTTTTCTTTATTGCATCTTCAATTTTTTCATCAGGCATGTTTACTAAATTTTCTATTTGTGCTTTTGGTAAACCAAAAACTTTACCTAATTCACGAACCATACTTCTGTCTTTAAAGTTGGTAATTGTTCCAAGCAGGGCAGTGTGTTTTGCTCCGTATCTTTCGAAAATATAATTCAACACTTGGTCTCGATCTTTCCAAGAATAATCAATATCAAAGTCGGGGGGAACAGAGCGCTGCGGATTTAAGAAACGTTCAAAATATAGATCTAGTTCTATTGGGTCAACATCGGTTATCTTTAAACAATAGGCAACCACACTATTAGCTCCGGAGCCGCGCCCAACGTGGTAAATGCCGCTACGCACGCTGTAACTTATTATATCCCAGGTAATTAGAAAATAAGACGCGAAGCCCATCGCGTTAATTATTTCCAGTTCGTGTTCTATGCGTTTAAGAGCTTCTGTATTATCTGTACCATAGCGAATTGTTGCCCCATCTATTGCTAATTTTTTAAGTAAACACTTATCTTCTTCTTCAGAGTTGGTAAATAGTTTTTTATTCTTGTTGCCTTTAAATTCGAAATCAAAACTGCAGGCAGCAAGTAGTTTTTCGGCATTATGAATTAAAAATTCATAACCTTCAAGACGCTTATTTAAAGTTGGTTTATCAATAAAAAATTCGTTTTTATTAGCGTGTTGTTCCGGTGTTAATTTAGAGATAAGCGTGTTGAGTGAAATAGCCCGAAGGTGTTTGTGGGTTTCGTAATCTTCGGCTTTTGCAAACGAAACGGGTTGAAAAAAAACAAGTTTATTTTCGAGATTTTTATGTCGGAATAGTCGAAGAGTATCAGCAAGACCTGCCCCCACAAATTCGTTTTCTTGTAAAGGCGTAGGAAAATTCTTTAAACGATAGATCCAGTAAACATTTTCGTTTTGTGGCGGGTGTTGGGGTAGGGACGTGTTAGATAAATTGTGTTCGGTTAAAAATTCATTTAAAAACGAAAAGCCGTGGTTGTTTTTAGCAATACCCGTATAAAGATATTCGAAACCCTCTTTGCTTCTAAACTCAATACCTGCAATGATCTTTAGGTTTAAGTTTTTTTCTTTACAAT
This sequence comes from Bacteroidia bacterium, assembly GCA_022842625.1. Lineage (GTDB taxonomy): Bacteria > Bacteroidota > Bacteroidia > B-17B0 > Aurantibacillaceae > Aurantibacillus. The sequence continues at coordinate 19,461 of JALHPG010000040.1, forward strand.
AATGAACGCATTCTAAAATGCCGGTAGAATTATTTATATCTGTAACGACAATAGTTCCAGCACAATGTAGTGATGCAGACTGAAGTAATTGCTCAACAGATAATGTGCCGTATTTAAGGCTGTAGAAAGTATGACAGTTAAGCCACATGGCATAGTGTTAGGCTTTTTGTTTGTTGAGTTTAGGGTTTTCTTTTTGGTGCATTAATAAACCCGGACAATGCATTACGGAAGTATCGCCAAAGCGTTTTTTTATTTTGTCGAGTGTTTGGTATAAACTAATTTGCTCTGTGGTATTATCAAATAAATTTATTTGCTGGTTGCCCTGACACAAGTCGGTAAGTTTTACGCCAATTAAACGAATAAGCATGCGTTTTTCGTAAAGCTTTTTAAAGAGCTGCTTGGCTGTAGAAATAATTTCGTGATCAAACGCCGTGTAAGAAATTTTTTGTTGAATAGTGTGCGTATCAAAATTAGAATAACGCAATTTTATAACTACACAACCGGCAACTTTTTCTTCTTTGCGTAACTGAAAACAAACTTCTTCTACCATGCCCGCAATAATTTCGTCTAACATTTTAATATCAATAGTGTCTTTATTAAATGTTATTTCGCTGCTAATAGACTTTCTTTCGCTGTAAGGTTCTACCGGCGAAGTATCAATGCCGTGAGCTTTTTCCCATAAAGAAACCCCGCTTTTGCCAAACACTTTTTGTAATAATTGAATGGGTATCTGGCGAAGACCTTCTATGGTGGTTATTCCTAATTGTTTTAATTGTTCGTTTGTTTTTGCGCCAACCATGGGCATTTTACTAACGTGTAAGGGCGAAAGAAAAGGTATTACACGATCTTGTGGAACGTATAATTCACCGTTAGGTTTGCTTTGATCGGTAGCTATTTTGGAAACTGTTTTGTTAACCGATAAACCAAACGAGATGGGCAATCCGGTTTCTTTAATAATGGTTTGTCGGAGTTCCTGGCTCCATTTAAGACAGTTAAAAAATTTGTCCATTCCTGTAAGGTCGATGTAGTGTTCGTCGATGCTTGATTTTTCATATAAGGGTGATTTTTCTTCTATTATTTGTGTAACTATTTTTGAGTGTTTGCTATACTCATCCATGTCCGGAGTAATATATATACCTACATTTTCGGGGCAAAGCAATTTTGCTTGTTTAATTGGCATGGCCGATCTTAATCCGTAGGCTCGGGCCTCATAACTGCACGAGGAAATAACACCACGGTTACTTGTCCCGCCAATTATAAGCGGCCGGCCTATATAAGCTCTGTTGCGCAGGCGCTCAACCGACACAAAAAAACTATCTAAATCCAGGTGCGCAATTTGCCTATGCATGTTTCCTAACCATTAATGGTGTAAAATTACTATACAAAATAGCTAAGTATTGCTACGTTTTATAGTATTGTTATTTATTAGAAGTCTTGGCGGGACTTAAAAACGAACCGTTTGGTTTAGGCAGGCAATATATTGTGCGAATAAAAATAGGACCGCAAAAAACAATCCCAATATTTTTTTAATTAATAAAATAAAAAGCTAAATTAGTACTCATGGAAACAGCAACTGAAACAAAAAGTTTTTTTATACTATACAAACCTAAGGATATTGTAAGTGGCGATTTTTATTATGCACAGTCTCACAAACCAACAGGAAGCCAAAACGAGATCTTTTACTTGTGCACAGCAGACTGTACCGGACACGGTGTGCCGGGAGCGTTAATGAGTATGGTGGGAATTTCTCGCCTAAACGAATCCATTATCGAAAAAAACCTTGTGCATCCAAACGATATTTTAGATAATATGCGTAAAGGCATTATTGCTTCTTTAAACCCTGAGGGTAGCGAAGAAGAGAGTAAAGATGGTATGGATTGTGTGCTTTGTGCATACGATTTTAAAAACATGGTTTTAGAGTTTTCTGCAGCAAACAATCCACTGTGGTTAGTGCGCGACAAAAAAATTATTGAATATAAGCCTGATAAAATGCCGGTTGGTAAATACCACGATGAAACAAAACCGTTTACATTACAAAAGATCGATCTTCAAAAAGGAGATATTATTTACACGTTTACCGATGGTTATGCCGATCAATTTGGCGGAGCAAAAGGCAAAAAATTTAAATACAAACAATTAGGAGAGTTTTTACTTTCTAATGTTGATTTACCAATGGAAACACAAAAACAAAAACTGCAAGACACCTTTGAACAATGGAGAGGACAGCTGGAGCAAGTTGATGATGTTTGTGTGATTGGTGTGAAAATTTAATTGATATTTTTTATTAAAATAAAGCCGTTTTACATAATTTGTAAAACGGCTTCTTTCATTATAAACTTCGTATCTTTGCGTTAATGCGCATATTACTTACCACTCTTAACGCCAAATACATTCATACTAATTTAGCTATTCGCTTATTGTATGAATTAAATCAAGACCATAAAGGACTTGAGTGGAAAGAATTTACCATTAAAGAACCAAAAGACGAAGTGGCTCAAGAATGCGCTGCTTTTGACGTGGTTGCGTTTAGCTGTTATATTTGGAATATTACACAAACGTTAGAGGTAGCAAAAAAAATAAAAGAATATAATCCAAACACAACAATATTGTTAGGTGGCCCGGAGGTTAGTTACGAATATGAAGATGTAATTGCTCTTCCCGAAATTGATTATATAATTGTTGGCGAAGGCGAAACTCCCTTTGCCGAGTTTATTAAATCTTTTCCAAACGTTGAGGCTGTGCCAAGTTTGGTTAGAAAAAAAGACGGAAAGGTTTTGGTAAGCCCACAGGCACCAATGTTTGATCTTAAGAATTTTGAAAATAGCATGCCTTATCGTTTTGATAAAGTAGAAAGCTTATCCAACAAGGTTCTGTACATAGAAACCTCCCGCGGGTGTCCATACAAGTGTGAGTTTTGTTTAGCGAGTCTTGATAACAAGGTGCGTTATTTGCCAAACCAAAGCATTAAAGCAACACTGTTGTTTATGATGCAACACGGCAAAGTTGTAAAATTTTTAGATCGCACGTTTAATATTAAGCGCGATTTTACAATAGACATTTTTAAATTTATTTTAGAAAACCATCAACCGCAAAATGTTTTTCAGTTTGAAATAACAGCAGATATCCTTCATCCGGACATTATAAAATTTATTCATGAGTTTGTTCCAAAAGGATTGTTTCGATTCGAAATTGGAATTCAAACCGTAAATCAAAAAGCAAATTTACAGGTAAGCCGCAAACAAAGTTTCGAAAAAACAAAAAGCATTATTCAACAATTAGAATATAAAATTGAAATGCATTTGGATCTAATTGTTGGTTTGGCGCTTGACGAATGGGAGGATATTAAATACAGTATTGAAGAAGTGTTTAAGTTGTTTGCGCCCGAAATGCAATTAGGATTTTTAAAGTTTTTAAAAGGCACGCCTGTTAGAACTAAATTTAAAGAGCATGGTTTTGTTTTTGATCCCATGCCGCCTTATCAAATAATAGAAAGCAATTATTTATCAAAAGAACAATTAGCAGATATTGTAAAATTAGAACACGCTTTAGAAATTTATTGGAATGGTAAAAAAGCGGTTAATACACTTAAATACGTTGCAACCAATTACAGCATTTTTGATTTTTTGCTTGGGCTCGGCATTTATTTTGGCACTCAAAAAGATTACCACAAATACTCGTTAACCGATGTTTTTGATATTATAACACGTTTTTCAGAAACAAATTACCCTGATGATGTTGTATTAAAACAATTAATAGCCGTTGATTATTATTTGCACTTTAAAGTTAAACCGCAACAGCTTTTTTTAGATGAAGTGGCGCACACCGAAAAATTTAAGTTGATAGAACAACGTAAATTAAATCACCATAAATACCGATACGTTATTTTGCCTTTAGATTTTAACTACACTGTTTTTGCATCTGAAAATAAGATCAAGCAAGAAAGTCACAACGTATTTATTCAATATACCGGTACAACTAAAGCCGAGGTTGTTTAAGCTTTCTAAATGTCACGTCGAGTAGAAAATTCTGCCTCTTTGAATTTTAGTATCGAGACGTCTTGGTGAAAGTTCTCGATACGATTTTTGCAAGAGACAAACAAAAATCTACTCGAACTGACAAATACTTTTATTTGAGTTAAGTTATAAAATCCCCCTTCCTATTTTCAGAAAGAGGGCTTTGTATTAATGAGTCTGATTATTTGAATCGTGATGACTTGTGATGTTGGTAGTGCTTTCGCAAGAACCATGATTATACATGCCGTGGTGACCGCAATGGCGCGGACCAAAAAAAGCAAATAAACTTCCTGCAGTTAAAGCCATGCTGGCTATGAATACGGTTATTTTTGTTCCTCTTTTCATATTATAAAATTAAAGTGATTAACTATTAGTTGTTTTGTTTTCGTTAATTGTCGGTTCACAGCTCGAATTCCATCCGCAACAGTTATTGTTCCAGCGATTTGCATTGTCTTTCATAAACGCAGCACGTTCTTCTTCGCTCATGTTTTGAAATTTTTGAGCATAGGCATAACGCATGTGCATATGCCGTCTGCCGCCGCCCATTAAACGGAATATAGCTTTTATAAGCATGAAAAAGATCAGCACTTTAATAATTATAAAGGGCATCATAAATAATACTACTCCGGCTAAAACGCCCGCGAATACTGTTTTTAAAATTTGTTTTGTCATTTTGTTTTTTATTAAATGGTTTAATTTTTTAAGCTTTTTAATTGCGCAATCATTAGCCTTGTTTATTATAGTAGACGAAGTACCTTTTATTTTACTTTAAATTTTTTGAAATTTTTTTTAAAAAAAATCCCCGCATCGATTTGAGCGGGGAGAGAGGTGTTTTAATTTATAAACCGTGATAAAATGCTTTTGATGTTATTTTTGTCCGCAGCGGCTTCTCCATTCGCTTTTAAATTTCTCTCTGTCTTCTTCACTCATATTCATCATTTTCTCTTTCCATTGGGGGTTACTTTTAAAACCTTGTTTACCATAACCGCCGCCACCTTTAAAGCCTCCAAATAAAATACGGCATAATATTAAAAGGCCGGCGGCTTGCATAAACGTTACTTTACCAATGGCGGGAATTACTTCCGGTAAAATGGCGTTCCATAAGAACATTACAGCATAGCCTGCCGCAAATATAAACGCCAATGCAAAAAGTGGATATAAAATAAATTTTCCTTTGTTTTTAAATTGTGGATTCATGGTGTTAAATTTTAATAGTTTAAAAAATCTTTATATAAGTTGTTTAATTTTTCTCTTAAATATTTTACGGCATAGCCTTTACGCGAAATAATTGTTTTAATACTTTCACCGCTTTTGTTGGCAATTTCTTGAAGCCCAATTCCCTCTAGCTCGTTTTGAACAAACACATCGCGTTGTTTTTTGGGCAGTTCTTCTAATGAGCGCATAAGCTCTTCCCAAAATAATTTTTTAAAATAGGCATCTTCAGGCGTTTGAGTTTCGGCTAATAATATTTCTTTAAAATTTATTTCTCCGTTCTCACTTTCAAACGTGTAATCCTCCAGGTGTTCTGATCTCTTTTTTCGGAAACGATCAGTTATTTTGTTTTTGGCCACTTGATACAACCAGCCACTTACGCTTTCTATGGCCTCTATTTCTTCCAAATTACTGAACTGATACCAAACGTCTTGTAAAATATCTTCAGCATCCTCGTCTGTTCTTACTTTACCCCGAATAAAACCAAGTAATTGCTGGCCATATTGACCAACTGTTTGGATTATATTTTGTTTTTTTTCGGTCATTATTAATTCAACATCGTCTTGCATTAATATTGAAGACGAATGAGCTTTGATTTTACTTTAAAAAAATTAAATTCCCAATTCTTTAGCGTGAGCCGATGATTTTTGAGGGTTCCAGACGTCTTTATACGAGCGTTTAAAGAAGAATTCCTGTATATAGGCTACGGTTCTCACAAACCTCAGGTAAAAACCAAAATAAATCACCATGCAGGGTAAATAGGGAATAAAATAAATTACCGGCGCGTTTTTTCTGTTTCGGAACAAGGAGAAGATAATAAATTTTAAAAAATTATTTGCGGTATAAAGTAAAATATTGAAAGGAAAAATAAATTTAAGTAGGGACGTATAATTAATGGCCATATCAAATAAATAGACCCACCATTTTATATTCAATAATAAGTTATAGGTAATGTTTTCGGCACTGGAAATAAAATTCGAAAAACTAAATGTTTCATTCGGGTAAAATACATCGCGGTGTTTTCTAACCCTAAAACGAATAATGGATTTGTCCCAGCGTAAACGTTGTTTAATTAATTTTTTAAAACTGTTTGGCACACTAGTTTGACAAATTGCTTCGGGCTCAAAAACAATTCTGTATTTTAATTTTCGCAATTTAACGGTAATGTCCCCATCTAAACCCGGCCCAATATCCCAACCGCCAACCCGGTCAAGCGCTTCGCGCGTAAAGGCCCCAAAGGCCCCCGATACAACACGATAAATTCCTAGCGCACTGGATGTTATTCTTCCAACAGAAATAGTATCGGAATATTCTATTGCCTGCAAGGTTGTGCAAAGATTTTCGCGGTAATTTCTAACTAAAATATTTCCTCCAACCGCACCAACATTATCATCTAAATAAAACGGAATAATGATCTTTTCTATGGCATCGTTATCATAACTGCAATCTGCATCAAGATGAACAATAATTTTTCCTTTAGAAAAGCGGTAACCTAAATTTGCGGCAGAGGCTTTTCCACCTCTAACATCGTTACGAAGGAACAGGTCTATGAATCCGTTTTTTTGTAAACTTTTACAGATCCTTTCTGTGTCATCATCAGAGCCATCATCAATAACAATAAATTCAAAATTTGAATAGGTTTGTTCTTTAAGGGAATTAGCTAATTTGTAAATATGTAAACCTTCATTTTTTCCGGGAACAATAATAGAAACCAATGGGCGCTCAATAAACAATCTTCTTCTTGCGTTAGAGTAAAGAATTTTTCTTGCAGGCTCTCTTAATTTCCAAACAACAACAACCGCTAATTCGAAAACAAAAAAACGAGCAAACTCAAAATATACAAAAAACCAAAAGATCCTTAATAATTTTAAAGGACCAACGGTTGTTATATAATTTAAAAATTCATCAAACGCGTCTATCATCCCTTTTCAACGATTTCTTTTATTAGCACGTGTAGTTGTTTATCGAACGATTGCTCTTTACTTAGTTGTACTGTTTGCGTAAAAACGTTTAAGGCAAATCCTTCAAAATTATTGTAAACTAATTCTTCTAATTTATCTGTTATTTTCATTACCCGCAGTTGGGCGTCGTTTAGCGCCACGTCGTTGATGCAAACACTTAAAATGGAAGGGTTGTTTATGCAAATAAAATCAGCGGGGGTAATCCCATCTCTAACAATGTTTACAAACTCCGCTAACAATTCGCGCTCTTTTGATTTTCCTATTTTTCTGTATAGATCAAAAATGTTTTCGATATAAATAATAACAATGTTTGCGCTTAGTGTTGGGTTTGTTTTAATTCGCTCTTGCTCGTAATGCATCATCGTTGCAAAAGTTTTCAAATTAACGGTTCCAAATATTTCGTCGCTTAAAGTAAAGTCTGATGCAGAAATTCCACCCACCGCAGCGGTTCTTCCTTTTTTAGTTAATTTATAAACGTTAATGTTTTTTGAAAGTAAAAATTGAACATCTGTGTCTGTTTTACAATGCGCACATTTTGCTTTAACCAAATAATCCTGAAACACCTCGTTACAGTTTTGGCAATGGTTAATGATAGAAGGCTTATCGTAATCTACACCAATATGTCGGAGGTTTTTAGAACACTTAGGGCAATTTAAAACGGTATCAACGTTGTTCCTAAAATCACTAATTGCCCCAATGTATCCACACGGAAAATGGTGAACAAGGTCTTCAGAACGCATGTTGGCAGAATCACAATTCGGACAAATTTCTCTGTAAGACAAGTGGCCGTTTTTACAGTTACTGCATAAATATACACGATCTAAAAAATCGGGCCAGATCAAATTTTCTTTTTCAGCCCACTCTAAAAGGTCTAGTACTTTTGCTTCTTCAAATGTTTCAAAATTTACCGAGATGGTAGGAAAGCAATACCCAATAGAAGAATTAATATCAGGGTGTGGCGTAAACGTATTGGTTTCGCGCGTAAACATGTAGTTTAAAACCTTTTTAAATAACTGTACTTCAAATGAGTTTGAGTTAGAACTTTCGAGCTGCGCCGTTTTAATACTAATTTGGTTAATGTCGTTTATGGTTTCGGGGATTTGATCGAATGAAATGATCGTACCATCAACTAATTCTTTTAATAAGGGATCGTTATTTGTTTTGGTGTTTATTAAAAAAATAGGTTTTAAATAAAATTCAATATTAGAATGACTTCTAAATTTTTTTAAAATAATTCGAGCAAATTCCACATCGCGCGCATCTAAAATGATGGCATCATATTTATTTAGCGTGTCTATTTTAAGGGTACTAAAACTTTCTAAATAATAAAATGATTTATTAAAAAAGCTTAATACATTATCATTGAATTCGAATTTACTTTTTATTGCCGTGGTTTCCATTGCCGGATAATTATAGTTTTGTTTTAGAAATATCTACACCCATTTTGTAGAACGTTTTCCATTTTTTTATTTCTAAAGAGTCTACAGGGTAAATGTCTGCTGCAATACTTCTTGTGGTTGGTTCGTATTTTTTTGAAACTCCTCGGGCAACACATAAGTAGCAATATAAAATCGTTTTAAAACACCTTGGCTAATCGTTCCGTCAGGAAATTCGATCGTAAAGAGATCGCCTTCTTTAAAATACCGAAGGTCTTCTTGTTCAAAATAGGCTTTAATGTATGCCGGTTCTGCCTCGTGAAGGGCCATGATCTCTTCGCTTTTTAAAGCTGTTTCGTAGCCGTGCACAAATATACGCGTGGCAATTCCATTCATCGGCGATTTAAAATATTTTGGTTCGGTAAGCAACTCTTCGCTAAATGCTAATTTATTTATCGTTTGGTTAATGTTGTTTCCTCCAGATTTAGACCTAACATTTAAGCGATTAGAACCACGCGCCGCTTTTGTTGGACCTAACGTTTTCATTAAGTCTGCAAGCTCTTTGTTTTCTTTAGCCAGTTTTTTATTTTCGGTATTAAGCGAACTAATTTCGTTTTGAATGAAATCTAATCTTGATTTTGGTAACACGTCTAGGATCAC
>JALHPG010000041.1 GCA_022842625.1 Bacteroidia bacterium
CACTTCATTATCGCATTTATGTTTACAGCAACCGTTTCCTTTTCTCAATCAATTTCTACAGATACAATTCATTGGTCTGCAGCAAAGGCGCTCACGTGGAGCGATTTTAAAGGCGATGTAAATGATACTTTGGTTGGTGAAGGAAAAGCAGATATTCAAATATTAGCAAGTACAAAAAAAGGTTCACGTTTTACTGGTTCAACAACTTATGTAGTTACAGTTTTTGATTGGCGTAATTCATGGGTAAAACCCAAAAGTGAAAGGGATAGCTATTTAGCCTATTTTCAAGTAATGTTCGATATTGGAGAGTTATATAGTCGTAAGCTTCGTAAATCTATTAAAGAAGAGGCGCAGGATGCCTACCCAATGTCGTTCGAAGAAAAATATAACGCTGTTAAAATTGGTTTTAAAGACAGGTGTAATCAATTTAATAAGGAATCAAAATTAGGCACTTATGACCTTGCCATAAAAAGGTGGATAGATAATGTTACGGCAGAGCTTGCTGAATTGGATGGCTACAAACAAGCTCCGGTTAAACAAACTAAGTAATGGATCACTCAGGAATATTAAAAAATATTTCAAAGCACATTTCTCTCACTAAAGCCGAGTGTGATCATTTTATTTCTTTATTAGAATTTAAAAAAATTCCGGCAAAGCAATTATTATTAAATGCCGGTGAGATCTGCAAACATTCCAGTTACGTTATTTCAGGTTGTTTAAGAGGTTATATGGTTGATAAGGATGGGTTCGAGCATGTACTGAATTTTGCGCCACAAGATTGGTGGATAGGGGATATGCAAAGTATGATCAATCAAGTGCCGGGTAATTTAAATATTGAGGCATTATTTGAAACAGAAGTTTTAATGTTATCAAAAGAGCATCAAGAAAATTTGTACCTAAAAATTCCAAAGTTTGAACGTTTTTTTAGGATCATTACCGAGAAATCATTAATAGCCTATCAGCAGCGCTTAATGGATAATTTGAGTTTAACCGCCCACGACCGGTATTTAAAATTTTGTTCTACTTATCCTACCTTAATTAATACAATTCCTCAAAAACAAATAGCCGCCTATATTGGCGTAACTCCCGAATTCTTGAGCAAGCTTAAAGCCAAATATCTAAAAGAGCATTAGTAACTATTACCTTCGTTTTGATGGAACACTGATTTGACTGATCATATTGGGTTATGCCGATTTATAAATAAAAAAGATCAGTGAAAATCTGTTCAATCTGTGTCATCTGTGTTCCATCAAGTTAATTTCTTAATCTAGATTAAGAGTTTTTACTTGCCTTGTTTGTACCTTTGGTTTAGAATTTAAACTAACATTATGGACAGAAAAGATTTCTTAAAAAAAGGATTGCTCGGAACAGGAATGTTTATAACAGCCAATTCATTCGGTAATATTATAAAAAATGATATTGATGAATTAAAAGAGCTCGAAATTATAGGATTTAATCATATACCAAATACAAGATCAACTATTATGGAAAATACAATTTTACACAAAGCAGAAACACGTGGTGATGCCGATCACGGTTGGTTACACAGCAAACATACTTTTAGTTTTGCTAATTACTATAATCCGGAGCGCATGCATTTTGGTGTGTTGCGCGTATTAAATGATGATACGGTTAGTGGCGGTATGGGTTTTGGAACTCATCCTCACGATAACATGGAAATCATTAGCATTCCCTTAGAAGGCGACCTAGAACATAAAGACAGCATGGGAAATGTTGCTGTGATCAAAAATGGCGATATTCAAGTGATGAGCGCAGGTACAGGTATTCAACATAGTGAGTACAATAAAAGCAAAGATAAAACCGTAAAATTTTTACAGATCTGGGTTTTTCCAAATAAAAAAAATGTTACGCCGCGTTACGATCAAATCACGCTTCATGCAGAAGACAGACATAATAAATTACAACAGATCTTATCGCCAAAGGCAGATGATGCCGGAGTTTGGATCCATCAAAACGCTTGGTTCCATTTGGGTAAATTTGACAAAGGTGTATCAACCGAATATAAATTAAAATTAAAAGGCAATGGTGTTTATATTTTTAATTTAAATGGCGAGCTTGAAGTGAACGGGCAAGTATTAAATAACCGAGATGGTTTGGGGATTTGGGACACAGATAAAATGAAGTTAACTGCAAAAACCAACTCAGAGTTCTTGATCATGGAAGTACCAATGACAATTTAATTATACCAACTATTATAAAATGAAAATTATAGCATTTGCAGGAAGTAACAGTAAAAATTCAATAAATAAAAAATTGGCAACCTATGCTGCCAAACAATTTAAAAATGCAGATGTAGAAATTCTTGATTTGAATGATTTTGAATTGCCTTTGTTTAGTGTTGATCGCGAAAAAGAAATGGGGCACCCTAAGTTAGCGCAGGATTTCTTAGATAAAATTGCATCTTCCGACTTTTTGGTTGTGTCTTTGGCCGAAAATAACGGTAATTACTCAGCAGCTTTTAAAAATTGTATCGACTGGGCTTCGCGCATTAACGGCAAACTATTTCAAAAAAAGCCAATGCTTTTAATGGCTACTTCGCCCGGTGCGCGCGGGGGCATGTCTGTTCTTGAGATCGCTGTGAAAAATTTTCCTCGTTTTGATGCGGACATTAAGGCTACATTTTCTTTACCTAGTTTTGAAGCTAATTTTGATAATGAAAAAGGAATCATCAACGAGGAACTAAAAAATAATTTAATTCTCACCATAAATAAAATTCAGGATGAATCCATTTAGAAAGATCCAATCTATTCACACAGCCCCTGAAACTATGATGGGGCCTATAAAGTTGCGTCAGGCTTTTCCTTTGCAAGGAATTCAACAGGTTAGTCCGTTTATTTTATTGCACCATTTTGATTTTACGTATAAGCCTTTCGAAAATAATTTTGGAGTTCCTCCTCATCCACACAGAGGGTTTAGTCCTGTTACGTTTATGTTTGATGGTTCTATTGAGCATGAAGATTCGTTAGGTAATAAAATGGTAATTGGTAATAATGAAGTGCAATGGATAAATGCAGGCAGAGGTATCATTCACAGCGAAAAAGCGGATAAAGAATTTGTTGAAAGAGGTGGCCGCTCTCAAGGTATTCAGTTATGGATCAATACGCCAAGAGCAAAAAAAATGGATCCGCCGGCTTACCAGCCAATAACTAAAAATGAGATCGTGCTGATAGAAAAAGAAGGCGTAGAGTTTAGATTAGTATCCGGAAAATATTCAGATAAAAAAGGACCTGCAAACTCTGATGTGTTTACAGCCATGTTAAGAATGAAAGCGGGGAGTGATCAAACGTTTTTATTTCCTTCTACGAACAATGTTGCTTTTTATATTTTAGAAGGTGAGGTAAAAATTAATGATTCTGTTGTAGCAGATCAATATAGTTTAATTGCTTTTGAAAATGATGAAGCAGAAATTAAACTAAATGCAACTAGCAATGCTACTTTATTATTAATGGCCGGAGACCCAATTAATGAGCCGCTTGTAACTCATGGACCATTTGTAATGACCAGTCAAACAGAAATTATGGAAGCCATGCGCGATTATCAGGAAGGAAAAATGGGATTTTTGTATTAACAAAGTTTGGCACGCTTGTTGGAGTTGTTTAAATGTGCACAAGTTATTTCATTTAAACTTTTAAAAAACTCCAACATGAAAAATGTAATTAAGTTTAAAAAGCTGGCAATAATTTGTTTGCTATCTCTTTATACAGGCCTTTGCCTGTCGCAAAATACCCAAGCCGATTCTTTAATTGGTTTTAATACGAAAGAAGCTATTTATCACGCCTCGTTCGTTAAAACGGAACAAGAAAAAGATAAGTTCTTGAAAATAGCTCAACGCTCTTTTATTGACCAAAAATATTCTTTAAATAAAAACAAATCAGGTCCATCCGAATTATCATTAAACTCAAATTTGCAAGGAAACAATTGTGCAAATATGGATTTTGAAAATAGCACTACCAATGGCTGGCAGATTGCCGGAGATTATCAGATCACTTCTGGCTTGGCTGTAGATCCGTTTGGGGGCTTCCCAATTGTTTATCCGGGCGGTAAGCACTCGCTTAAATTAAATAACAATAACATTTCAAACAAATCAAATTTTTCTTCCTCGGCATCAAGAGTTATCTCAGTGGGTAAAGACAATAATTTTTTGAACCTGCATTTTGCTTTGGCGGTTTTAAATTTTCCACATACCGAAAGTGCTGCTGCAAAATTTAAGATCCAGATATTAAATTCAGCTAATGAAGTATTAGAATGCCCTAAATTTGATTGTTATTATTATACTGATCAAACAGGTGGACATGCGGTTGGTACACCAAGCTTTCAACAAACGCCTGATCCGGTAGGAATAAATATTGGTAACGAAGCGTTTGAAGTAAGTTATTCTCCTTGGCAAACTGTTGGCATAGACCTTACGCCTTATACAGGGCAATCAGTAACAGTTAAGATCTCATGCGACTGGTGTATGTTTAATTACGATTGGGCCTATTGTTATATTGATGCAGATTGCTCTAGTTTAAATGCTCCTAAATATTTTTCATGCGGAATTTTACCTGCTAATTTACTTGGTCCTCCTAATATGAAAAATTATTATTGGATCGCACCAAATGGTATTGATACAGTTTCAAGAAGTATTTCTTGTAATGCAAGCATTTTGGGTGTTTATACGTTGTATTGTACTCCAAATCTAACTTGCGAAGGATCACAATTAAAATATAGTTACAGTACCTTGCCTCAAATTAATGCCGGTTTTGTTTGTGATAACATCAAAGGCTTTGCACCACTCACAGTTAATTTTACAAACACATCACAAATTTCTACTTCTTCAGGCAATACCTCTTCTGTGTGGAGTTATGGTAATGGTACATCTCAAAATACAATTAACTATAGTAATACAACATCTGCTACCTACACAGCGGCAGGAACGTATACAACCATGCTTTTGGTTTCAAAAAATAATTGTGTAGATACCGCCTGGCAAATTATTGAGGTTGAATTACCTTCTATGATAAAAATTCCGGATGTGTTTACGCCAAATGGAGATGGCACGAATGATGTTTTCTTTTTACAAACAAGCACTTTAAAAGAGATTAATGCCCAAATTTATGACAGATGGGGTAATGAGGTTTTTGAAAGTAAAAGTGTTACAGGTAATATTGCATGGGATGGTAAAAATTTAAAGGGGAATGAATGTGCGGCAGGTGTTTATTTTTATAAAATTAATGCAATGGGTGCCGATGATAAAGTATATGATCAAAAAGGAAATATTTGTTTATTCAGGTAGATTTAAACTAAAATACAAAACCCCGGCTCTTTGGGTGAGTCGGGTTTTTTACTTTTAAAGAATTTAATCCCGGATAATTAATTCTAACGTTTCCATTTTCGGCTGCAGTATTTGCCCAACATTTATAGCCATCACAGCCTAAATCATTAACTATCCATTTATAACAAGCCGGCAATAAATTATTATTGATCTTTCTAAAATTTAAACGGTCACCCAAGTTGTATCTCCCGACTTAGCTTTATAGGCACTAGATAATACTTCCAATTATAATATTACAAGTACTAGTTTTTTGTAAAAACACTAAAATTTTAAATCGTTTTTAGATCTATCATGGACTCTTTGTCTTTTTCAATTCTAATCATCTAACAATCAACCTTATATGGTAATTGAAAATCTTTCATCTTCTCAAAATAATTTGGCATAGATTTTATTTATAATTTTAAAGGATATAAAATAAAATATGACACCTCCTGAAATAAATAATTTAGATCCTCAAGATGGGATCCCGAAATTTGAAACACCATCTTCAACAAACAATCCAATAATAAATCAAGGTTACCCTAACGCCTACCAAACTGTTCCAAACAGTATTGGTGTTTTAGTATTGGGGATTTTATCTATTTGTTTTTGCTGGTGTTACGGTATTGTTTCGATCATATTAGGAATTGTTGCGCTAGTATTAGCTTCTTCAGGTGAAAAGATCTATCAGGCAAACCCGCAGATCTATACCTTAGCTTCTTATAAAAATTTAAAAGCCGGAAAAACCTGTGCTATCATAGGTTTATCGTTGGCTGGTTTAGCGCTATTATGTTTAGTTGCCTATGTAATTATTGTTGGCAGCCTTGCAATGAATTTTTTGAATTTTTAGAAATTGGAAACACTCATAAGTTTTTTTGAACAGCATTTATTTACTTGCTCTATAAAAAGCTTAATTGGTTTAGATTGCCCCGGTTGCGGCATGCAGCGGGCATTTATAGCTCTGTTAAAGGGTGATCTTGTTGAGAGCCTTAAACTAAACGCCAGTTTACTTCCGTTTTTATTTACAATAGTATTTACTATTGGTCACCTTATTTTTTCATTTAAGAACGGCTCAAAATTCATTGTCATATTTTTTGCTTCTACAGCTTTTATTTTGGCTGTAAATTTTGTTGTTAAACTAATTTTACATTCTTAAAACTTTTTGTTTCCTTTAAGAATAGAATTATACGCAATTGAAAATATAAATAGTGTTTGATCTAAAATTGTCATCCTGAGGCACGAAGGATCTGTTCTCAAATAGATTCCTCATTCTTCGGAATGACAAATTGGATACTGAAATTTAAATAGTTTTGTGTTAAACTATTATTAGAGTTAATTGTTCTTAGATTATTTTGAATATGAAAGCAAATAGTGTTGATGAGGAAGTTATTGAAGTTATTGGTGCACGTTCCCATAACTTAAAAGATATTTCTCTTACTATTCCGAGAAATAAGTTAGTTGTTATTACCGGCCTAAGCGGCAGCGGCAAATCTTCTTTAGCATTTGATACTATTTATGCCGAAGGGCAACGCCGTTATGTAGAAAGTTTTTCTTCCTATGCTCGTCAATTTCTTGGTAATCTCGAACGTCCGGATGTAGATAAGATCTCCGGCCTAAGTCCTGTAATTTCTATTGAGCAAAAAACGGTTAATAAAAATCCTCGCTCAACGGTTGGCACTATTACAGAAATTTATGACTTCATGCGTTTGTTGTTTGCTCGTGCGGGACAAGCTTACTCCTATATTTCAGGTGAAAAGATGGTGCGTTACAGCGATGATCAGATCATTGAATTGATCATTGAAGATTATAAAAACAAAAAAATTAATTTACTCTCGCCCATTGTTAGAGGGCGTAAAGGTCATTACCGCGAGTTGTTTGAAGATATTCGCAAACGCGGTTTTAATAAAGTAAGAATAGACGGGCAAATAGTTGACATAACTCCCAAAATGCAAGTAGATCGTTATAAAATTCATGATATTGAAATTGTAATTGATCGGATAGAGATTTTACCGGATATTAAATCACGTTTAAACCAATCGTTGCAAACCGCCATGAAACATGGTAAGGGAACTTTGATGGTAATTGAACATGAGGAAGAAACAAAACAAAAGAAAAAATCTGCAGCCGGCACTTCTGCAAAGCCAAGATTTTTTAGTCGTTCGTTAATGTGCCCAACAAGCGGTATTAGTTACGACGAACCTGCTCCAAATTTATTTTCATTCAACTCGCCATATGGTGCTTGTCCAAAATGCAATGGTCTTGGCGAGGTTTCTGAAATTGATATTTCAAAAATTGTTACTAACCCAAAATTATCAATTGCAAAGGGTGCTGTTGCGCCAATTGGTTCTCAAAAAAGTGGCGGTGGCTGGATCTTTAAACAAATAGAGGCTATTGGCACTGTATACGATTTTAATTTAGATACTCCCTTTGAAGAGTTAAGTGAAGAGGCTGTAAATGTTGTGTTGTATGGTAGCGACGAATTATTTAAGGTGACTACCGAAGGCGGAACGTATAATACAAATTTTGAAGGGGTAGCAACATTTATTGCGCGTCAGGCCGAAGATGATCCTAGTCCGGGCATGTTACGCTGGGCACAAGGCTTTACCAATAAAAAAGATTGTCCTACTTGCCACGGCACACGATTAAAAAAGGAATCGTTGTATTTTAAAATTGCCGATAAAAATATTTCAGAATTATCCGAAATGGATATTTCTGTTTTGCAGATCTGGTTTAAGGATGTAGAAAAAAAATTAACCAAAACGCAAAACACCATTGCGGTTGAAGTTTTAAAAGAAATTCGCACACGCATACAATTTTTAATGGAAGTGGGTTTAGATTATGTTACTCTAAACCGTTCTTCTAAAACCCTTAGTGGTGGCGAGGCGCAACGTATTCGTCTGGCCACTCAAATTGGTTCGCAATTGGTGGGTGTGTTATATATTTTAGATGAGCCAAGTATTGGTTTGCATCAACGCGATAACGTGCGTTTAATTACTGCACTTAAAAATTTACGTGATGTTGGTAATAGTATTTTAGTGGTTGAGCACGATAAGGATATGATGATCGAATGTGATTACCTTATCGATATTGGACCGGGTGCCGGTATTCATGGCGGTAGGGTAGTGGCAGCGGCTCCACCAAAAGAGATGCTGAAGTTTGATACGGTTACCGCAAAATACATTACCGGTAAATTAAAAATAGAAATTCCAAAACAACGCCGACCGGGAAACGGAAAAAAAATAACACTAAAAGGTTGTACCGGACATAATTTAAAAAATGTAAATGTTGATTTTCCTCTTGGAAAATTTATTTGTGTTACCGGTGTTAGCGGCAGCGGCAAAAGCAGTTTGATCAATGGCACACTGTATCCTTTACTATCCGAACATTTTTATAATTCAGAAAAAAAGCCTTTGGCTTATAAGTCAATTACAGGTTTAGATAATATTGATAAAGTAATTGAGATCGATCAGTCACCCATTGGCAGAACTCCTCGCAGTAATCCTGCAACCTATACCAATGTGTTTTCGGATGTGAGAAATTTATTTGCCGAATTGCCCGAAGCAAAAATAAGAGGTTACAAACCCGGACGTTTTTCGTTTAACGTAAAAGGCGGACGTTGCGAAACTTGCGGTGGAGCAGGGGTAAAGACCATTGAAATGAATTTTTTACCCGATGTGTATGTTGGTTGCGATGTTTGTAATGGAAAACGTTACAACCGCGAAACGTTAGAGATCCGTTACAAAGGAAAATCAATAAGCGATGTTTTAAACATGACCATCGATCAGGGATGTGAGTTTTTTGAAATGGTACCAAATATTTACCGTCAGATAAAAACCTTGCAGGATGTTGGTTTAGGGTATATTACTTTAGGACAACAAGCCACCACCTTAAGTGGCGGCGAGGCACAGCGTGTTAAGCTGGCAACCGAATTAAGTAAACGCGATACGGGAAATACTTTTTATATTTTAGATGAACCAACAACAGGTTTACATTTTGAAGACATCCGTATTTTATTGGATGTGCTTTACCGTTTGGTAAATAATGGTAACACTGTTTTAGTGATAGAACATAATATGGATATCATTAAAGTAGCCGATCATATTATCGACCTGGGACCTGAAGGCGGTAAAGGCGGCGGTGAAATATTATTTACAGGTACGCCCGAAGACCTTATTAAAGAAAAAAGAAGTTACACGGCGCCTTTCCTTAAAAAGGAATTAAAAGGATAAATTTTTCTATTTTATTTTATATATTTTTTATTTATTGCTTGATCCTTGAAAAAAAATAGCTTTTCAAGGGTTTTCTTTTATTTGCAGATCCTATTTTATCAAATTGATCGAATAATAAATTCCAAGGCAATTTACACATGTAAGAATTTTAGGTTTTATGTAGAATATAAAAAAATACAACATGTTAGTTTTGTTTTCAAGAAAAACTTAAACTTATGAAAAAAACAATATTACTTAGTAGTTGTCTTTCATTTATTCTGGGATTGCCGGTATTGAAAGCACAAACGCCTTGTCAGTTACTCACTACGGTGACTCCAAACACGTCAATATGCGCCGGTACTCCGGTATCATTAGCCGTATCTCCTAGCGGTGCAAATTTAGGAACCGGGGTCGATGGAGTTCTGACTGTTAACACAACTTTATTTACAGATAATATAAAGTCTGCCGTTGTTGGAACCAATGGTTCCGGTATAAACAAGGTAAGGGTAGCAAGTGCTACAGGTTATGCTGTTGGTGATGAAGTAATTATCATTACTATGCAAGACGCTAATGTTGTTGGTAATTTGGTAGGGAAATATGAGTACAGAACGATCTCTTCTATTTCGTTAGATACGTTAAGATTCTCGCAAGTTATTTCTAATTCTTATGTAGCTACCGGTACACTTAAACATCAGGTTATTAAAGTACCACAATACACTAATGTAACCGTGAATAATGGAGGGGTTTTAACTTGCTCTTCTTGGAATGGCACAGTTGGTGGCGTGCTTTGTTTTAAAGCAACCGGTTTGGTAACTATTAACGCAGGTGGTTCGATCAACGCAACCGGAAAAGGTTATCGTGGTGTTGCTCAAAAAGCTGCATTATGGAGAAACGCTGATGGCGGGCAAGGTGAAGGAATTTATGGAACCGGAATAGCCAGTGGGGCTAATAATGGTTCATCAGGAAATAATTCAGGTGCTTGGTTAAACGCAAACGGAAACGGTGGCGGTGGAGGAACAGGAACCGGTGATTCTGGCGGCGGCGGCGGCGGCGGTTATGCTACTGCAGGTACTACTGGTGTTAACTGGGGACATACTCCGGGATCTGGAGGAAATGCAGTTGGAAATTCAAGCGTTACTCTTTTAATAATGGGAGGAGCCGGTGGAGAAGGTGGAGCAGATGAAGATGGTGCTTACAATGGAGCCGGTGGAAACGGTGGAGGTATTGTATCCATTACATCTAATTCAATTATAGTAACCGGAAATATTTCTTCTAATGGAAACGTTGGAAATGGCGCAAGTAATGCTGCCCCGGGTGGTGGTTGCGGAACAACTGCCGGTGGTGGTGGTGCCGGTGGATCGATCAATCTTATATTAAATTCTTTTTCAGGAGCTGGTGCTAATATTACAGTATCAGGCGGAACGGGTGGACTAAGTACAGGTGGTTGTAATAGTGGTATTGCAACAGGTGGATCAGGAAGTAATGGCAGGATTCGTTTAGATATGCCGGGAACTGTACCTGTAACAACTCCTGCTGCTTTTCAAGGCACAAACACACTTGCTACAGGTGTTACTTATCTTTGGTCAAACGGTGCAAATACATTTAGCACTGTTGTTACTCCAAGTGTAACAACTAATTATACAATTACTATTACTACAACTTCAGGTTGTACCGGTGCTAGTTCTGTTGTGGCGGTTAATGTTAATCCATTACCAACTATTTCAGTAAATAGTGGTGCTATTTGTTCAGGCTCTTCATTTACAATGAGTGCTAGTGGTGCCAGTACTTATACGTATTCTAGTGGTTCTGCTATTGTTGCACCAACTTCTAATGCTGTTTATACAGTAACAGGTACAAGTGCATTAGGTTGTACTAACACAGCTTTAAGTAACGTAACGGTTAACGCCTTGCCGGTTATTTCGGTAAACAGTGGTGCTATTTGTACAGGAAAATCATTTACAATGAGTCCAAGTGGAGCAAGTACTTATACTTTTTCAAGTGGTTCGGCAGTTGTTTCACCGGTGTCTAATACATCTTATAATGTAACGGGTACAGGTGCAAATGGTTGTGTATCTGCAATTGCAGCGGTATCTAATGTAACTGTAAACGCTTTACCAACTATCTCGGTAAATAGCGGTGCAATTTGTTCTGGTAATTCATTTACAATGAGTCCGAGTGGAGCAAGCACTTATTCTTATTCAGGTGGCTTACAGGTTGTTTCTCCTATTGCTAATTCTGTTTATACAGTAACAGGAACTAGTGCTCTTGGTTGCACTAATACGGCAGTAAGTTCGGTATCGGTTAACGCTTTACCAACTATCTCGGTAAATAGCGGTGCAATTTGTTTAGGTAATTCATTTACTATGATCCCAAGCGGAGCTAGTACATATGTTTACTCAAGTGGTTCTCCTATCGTTTCTCCAACATCTAATACATCTTATAACGTTGTTGGTACAAGTGCATTAGGTTGTACAAATACAGCTATCAGTTCTGTAACTGTAAATTCTTTACCAACAATAACAGTAAATAGCGGTGCAATTTGTTTAGGTGATTCATTTACAATGATCCCTGGAGGCGCAACTACTTATACTTTCTCAAGTGGTTCTGCTGTTGTTACACCAATAACAAATAGTTCTTATAATGTTACAGGTACTGATGCAAACGGTTGCGTATCGTCTTCTGCAGCTGTTTCTAATGTAACGGTTAACGCTTTACCGGTTATTTCTGTTAATAGCGGTGCAATTTGCGCAGGCGATTCATTTACAATGAGTCCAAGTGGTGCAACTACATACACATTCTCTAGTGGCTCACCGGTTGTAACACCAGCTACAAACAGTTCTTATAATGTTACAGGTACTGATGTTAATGGATGTGTTTCTGCTGTTGCAGCTGTTTCAAATTTAACGGTTAATGCTTTACCAACTATATCAGTAAACAGTGGTGCTATTTGTGCAGGCGATTCGTTTACAATGACCCCAAGTGGAGCTGTTACCTATTCTTATTCTAGCGGTTCAGATGTTGTTACTCCGGCAGCTAATGCTTCTTATATTGTTACAGGTGTAAGTGCTGAAGGTTGTACAAACACTGCGGTAAGTAATGTTACTGTTAATGCTTTACCAATTATATCGGTAAATAGTGGTGCTATTTGTGCAGGTGATTCTTATACAATGAATCCTACAGGTGCAAGTACATATACTTTTTCAAATGGAAATGCAGTTGTTACTCCTTCGGCAAATACATCTTATACTGTTTTTGGTACAGATGTAAATGGTTGTGTATCTAACGTTGCAGCTGTTAGTTCTGTAACTGTAAATACTCTTCCGTCTATTACGGTTAACAGTGGTATTATTTGTGCAGGCGATTCGTTTACAATGAATCCAAGTGGTGCAACTACTTATACTTTTTCAAGTGGTTCACCGGTTGTTTCTCCAATCGCTAATACATCGTATTCGGTTTCGGGTACAGATCTAAATGGTTGTGTATCTTCTATCTTTGCGGTTTCTGATGTAACGGTAAATGCTTTACCTACATTGGTTGCAACTTCTGATAATACATTATTATGTTCAGGTCAAACTGCTATCTTAACAGTTATAGGTGCTACTTCATATACTTGGAATACATCGGCTGTTTCTAACAGTATTTCCGTTACTCCAAGTATTACTACCGTGTATTCAGTTAACGGAACAGATACAAATGGTTGTGTAAATTCTATAAACATTTCTCAAGCTGTTACATTATGCACAGGTATTGAAAATGTTAGTGCTACAGAAGTATCTTTAATTTATCTTTACCCAAATCCAAATAATGGTTCATTTAATATGGATCTGAACGAAGCATCTCAAATTATCATTATCAATGCTGTTGGTCAGGTAATATTTAACGAAACATTAAATGCAGGTAAACAAAATTTAGATATTCTAAACGCTGCTAATGGTATTTACTTCGTAAAAGTAAAACAAGGTAATAAACACCAAACGATCAAATTCATTAAAGATTAGTGATCATTTTAATTCTTAATAAAAAACTCCTGCTTATTATTAAGCAGGAGTTTTTTTATTTTAAAAATAATTAGTTGTTTTTTTTAATGATCAATTTGGCGGCAATAAATGCCATTGGAATGTAGGCAACGATCAGGTCTAATGCCGAAAACCATAAGGGTGAAGGAAGTATAAATACATTGATGGTTCCTCCTATTAAAAAAAGAAAACCAATACTGAGTGCAAATTTTAGTTTATGAGTGGCTGCTATTAAGGCTGCTAATAGGGCACCAAAAAATGTTCCAAGCGCATGCGCTAAAAAGGGCATTAAAAAATGTTTAGGTTCAAATAAATGCATGGTGGCGCTTAAGCCTTCAAATGTTGTCTCATCAACGCCATTAGGTGGTGGTATCACAGAACTGCTTATGTTAATGAGGCTCATATTAACCACACTTCCTACTACGATACCAATTATGACGGCTAAAATATTTCTTACGATCTTCATTTTTTGTTTGTTAATCATTTAATCCTTTTCCTGCCATAATTTTTGGAAGGTATTTATTAATGCGTGATTCGCGGGTGCTTGATTGTTTTGCTCCGGAAAAGAAAAGGATATATCCTCTTTGTCTGCCGGGTGTTAAACCAAAAAAAGCTTTTTTAAGATCAGGCAAGTCTTTAAATTTAGTTTCCAGTTCTTCCGGAATAGGCTCTGCATTTTTATTGAAAATAATTTTAGCACCCTTCTTCTCCAGTTCTATCGCTTCTAAAATGTAGGCCTTTATTTTACTTTCCATTTTTAAAAGATCTTTTAAGTTCGTAACCTTAATTAATCTAAATGCCTGCGAGCTTTCGCCGTGCTTGGTTAATATTTTATTTGGGTCTTTTAAAAGTGCGCCTTTAAAAAAACTGATCGCACAATATTCTTTAAATGCACCCATCATTAAAATGTTTTTACCGCCAAATGTATACACCGGCATGTTCCATTTTACTTCTTCTTTTAGATCGGCACAATCAAGTACAAGGTGTCTTAAAATATCCAGCTCTTGTTGCCAGGTATGAACTTTGCATTTTGGTGTTGCATAGTATTTACAACGTCCGCATCCGTCCATTAAATAGAGATCAACTTTTTGGTTTGTTCTATTCATTATTATTTTAGTTTCTTTTTAATTTCGTTAAATCTTTTGGTAGCCGCATCGCTGCTGCGCCCTTTAAAACAAATGTCCATTTTTGCCAGTTGTCGGTTGGGATTTTCAACTACCATTTTTTTATTTTCGGTTTTGCTTTCCAAAAGTTGATAGGCTTCTTTAAATCGCTTGTCACTTATGGCTTTTTTATAAAATGACAGAACATAGGTATAATAAAAAATGTTATACCTAAAAAAAGGAAATTCTGTTTTATTAAATAAGGTTCCCATTCCAAACAAACAAGGACCAATTGGTTTTTTTTCTTGCCAATGCCATAAAAGAAATTCTACCGCTTTATTAATTTGTTGTTTGGCTTCGGTTGTATCTATAAATCTAAAAGCGTCTAAGGCTTCTAAAGTTGGTCCGGGGTTAGAATGTTTAGTTTCGGGTCCTCTTCCAAAACTATATTTGTTGCATAACCATCCGCCACCTTCTTCTTGGGTAGAGAGTAGGTAGGTAAATGTTTTTTTTAAGCGTTTGTCTTTTGCATATCCTAAATAACATAGTATCCTTAAACAACCTATGGTGTGGCAAGGATAAATGGCACCCGATCTTGAGATCTTGAATCTACCGTCAGGATGTTGATGTTCAAAAATTAAATTAGCAAGGTCTTTTATAATAAGGTCTTTCTTGCTAAAACCTAACTCTACAAGTATCAAGGCAACATCTCTGGTCGAAAACGGAGTCCCTTTGCCAATATTGTTATCTTCCCCTGCCCAAAGATCAGCGCCATTAATATGTTTCTTAGATAGAATAAAAGCGATATCGTTTTTATATTTTTCTTTTTGTGTCATATTAAACCGTTATTATTTAGCATCTTGGTTTTGCAGATTTACCTACCGTAGTTTTGATCTTTATTTTTTTAATGTCTATGCCTTTTATCTCAAAAAAGATATTTTAAAGTCACAAAACTTTTTTGAGTGAGTTAAATGAAAAATATTATTTTTCAATCTTGATCTTATCAAACAATTTTTTGTAATTGATTTACTGTATTAGTTCCGATGTTACTGTTTTACAATTTCTACTCTTCTATTTAATGCTTTTCCTTCAGTGCTAGTGTTTGTGGTAACCGGACATAATGATCCAACGCCTTCAGACATTAAACGTGAGGCCTCAATTTTTCCGTTAGTTATCAGGTAATTTTTAATGCTCTCGGCACGTGATCTGGAAAGTGTGATGTTTGCCGAATAAACTCCTGTATTGTCGGTGTGACCAACCACAATAATTTTAACTGCAGGATTTTTGGTTAAATAGTCGGTAATTTGCTTTAAGGCCGTTTCCGATTCCGGTTTAATATCAGACTTGCCCACATCAAATAAAATGCCGTACAAGGCTATTTTACCATCTTTTTCAATAGCTTCTTCTAAATTAATGGCAATGTTCTGTTGCATCGGTTCTACTTCTAAAACTTCAACTCGGTAACTTTTTGAGTCGGTTGAATTGGCAGCGGTATGAACACGAATATATACCTCTTTACCATTTTGACTGGCTAAAAACATGGTATTTTTATCGTCGAGCGCTTTGCCTTTAACTTTTATAACGGCATTATAATAATTTTGATTTATTTGCGCGCTGCTAAACTTTTGGATCTCTTCGGCCTTTTTTGTGTACCAAATATTGTAGTATTTACCGCCTTTATTAATTTTATTGGCTTTGCCACCAATATAATATATAAACTCTGCATCATTGTAATCGCTGTTTTTACACTCGTTAATATAAAAACCGGGCATTCGGTTAATGTAGCTTGGTTCTGAATTCTCACAGCGTTTTATGTCTTGTGCAAAGCAAAGTGATGTGATCATTGTTAGCAGGATCAATAATTGTTGTTTCATAAGCATTTTTTTTAACCGCATAAACGGTATTTCGAATATAATTTTTTTTAACGAATTCAAATAAAATAATTTTGCCGCAAGTTTTTTATTAAACTCTGATCCCAAAAATATAACCTACCAATGCTGATAAACCCATTGCAATGGTACCCCAAATAGTAATACGTACAATTGCCTTTATTACACTTGAGCCTCCGGTTTTTGCGGCAGTGGTTCCTAAAATAATTAAAAAAATAATGGTGAAGCCATACAACCAGTATTCCATCCCTTTTAATGGTGCAAAAAGTATTACTAAAAGCGGTAAAACACCTCCAACTGTAAAGGCAGCGCCTGAGGCCATTGCGGCTTGTATTGGGTTGGCCTGACTGATCTCATTGATGCCTAATTCATCTCTAATGTGCGCACCTAAAGCATCTTTCTCTGTTAGTTCTATAGCCACTTGCATAGCGGTTTCTTTTTTTAATCCTCTTTTTTCGTAGATCTGAGCTAATATGTTTAGTTCTTCTTCGGGCATTTCTTTTAATTCTTTTATTTCTCTTTCAATGTCTGCTTTTTCGGTGTCGGTTTGTGAACTTACCGAAACGTATTCTCCTGCAGCCATTGATAAGGCACCCGCAACAAGGCCGGCCACCGTTGCTAAAATTATTGGTTCTCTAGTTGAGCTGGCTGCTGCAACACCAATGGCCAGACTTGATATTGATATGATCCCGTCGTTTGCGCCTAAAACTGCCGCTCTTAACCAATTACTTCTGTGTATGTAATGGCTGTCTAAATAATTGTCTATCGTTATCATTTATTTTCTTGTTTTAAATTACTTCTAACCGTTTGCAAATTGACGCTTACTATTCGTGAAATACCATTTGCTTAGATCTATATCTAAAGATACGCATGTTTTTATTGAGCTCAAACCAAATTTACTAAGAGTTTTGTCATGTTTATACCGCCAAATTATTCTTAACGAATTAACAGGATATTGTTTTTGTTTGATCAGGAAATAAGTGGAATTATGATGAAGTTACAGTTCAGAAACAAACTGTTCTACAAGGTTTTTTATTTTGGCGCATGCTCCTTATAAAAGACCTCAAGGTTTTTGAGCGAGCATGAAACAAATAACTAAAAAAAAGCTTAGTGGAATGCCGGTTAGGAGCGATAACAACATACTTTTTGAACCGGTTGTTTTCTTTGAAAATTGGTTAAATAAAAAAATACTAATAATAAAAGTGGGCGTAAAATAAATAATTAAAGCAATAAGATTGCCGAGTTTAAATAAGTCAGAAATGCTGTGAGTGTCTTTGTCCAAATAGAATAGGGCAAAGCAGGCAAATAATACAATTAAAGCAATTGTAAGGTGTTGCTTAAAAGTTGCAGGCCTTGTTTTCACGTTTTCCAAATTATGTTTTTTATTGTAAACGCTTAATTTGTGTTTTTATTGCAAAAGCTTTGTTAGTGCAGTATCCGGTTCCTTGTTTAATTGATCCGAATTTAACAGATCAGCAACAAACGATTTTGTCCGGTTAGTTCATTTGGCGCCCGGTGAAGACAAGGAGGGACTTTGCTTTCAGGATGGTCAACGGCTAAGCGCCATAAATTACCAAGACCTAAACTTATAGGACACGCATCCGGTTTAGCCTGGTAGTGAAGATCAAAGAAATTTTCACTTAAAAAAGATTCAAATCCTTCTTCCGGTCCGTGATATAATTTTTTGAGTTCATCCCGTATTTCGGGAACCAATACTTTTTGTATGGCTTGTGAATTTGGTATTAGTTCACTTGGATCGCCATAATAAGTGCATAAAAAGGTATTGGTTGGAATAGGGGAGCGATCTACATGAAAAGAATAAACATCGGTTGGAAAAAACGGGAAGCTGGTATCTCTCTCATAAAACTTAATTATATTAAGAATAGGGGCGGCGCCATTTGCTTTTAATAAGCTTAGGTCATTTAAAATAATTTCGCGCGCCATCTGCCCTTGTTCACTTAATGTTAGTGCAAGGAGTTCTTCTTCCTCAAGCACTACCATGTTTCCTGTTATATGTATCTTATTTACGATCTCAGAAAAATCGCCTGTTAGTTCCCGGTTCCAGCAAATCGCATTCATCTCTCCATCAAAAGGCGTGGACACAAGGTCTTGAAAATTGGTGACCGTGTGAATTTGATGATTAGCTGGAGAGTGATCTATCATAATACAATATTAAGAATAATATCATTTTATGGAACGATCCTGCATAAGTGTTAAAAGCAACATTTATTTTGTCCGGTTAACACCCAGATTCACTAGTTATGTGAAAAAGGGTGTTTTAAAGTAAGTGAGTAATAATTACTGAGGAACTATCGTTGACATTGTTGGACTATTAACATTTGATGACGAGGAAAAATAATACTCATCTGTTAAAACAACACTATTAGTTCCCCAACAGTATTGACGGACAGGGATTGAAACGGTATATACGTTGTTGTTAAAAGAAACACTATTGGATGTAATATTAAATACCGACCAGGTGTTACAACCCGGATTTTGTGCTCCTGACCAACATGTTCTTGAGTATAATTTACCGCCTAGTGGAGGGGCTCCAATAAATGTAAAATTAACGTCATAAACTTTTTGTAAATAAAACGTTGGACAATTATTATGTAAAGACGGATTGGAATAAAACACACCTGTTAATGTTGGTGATGCAGTTGAACCGCTTACTACTCCCTGAAAAGGGTTAGAGAAATTTATGCTACTATTAGTGTTGTTGTATACAATACTAAAATTAAAACTTTGGCTTGAGCTTTCTGCATTACTAAATGTTGCTTTAATATAGTTTCCGTTATTAACACTGCTTACCGTTACGCTTTGATTATTAATTGAACCTATACTTAATAAAGATGGCTTAATTCTCCATTTTTTTGTGGTGTAATTATTGATATTCTTTATGTGTGGCGGTGTACCTACTAATTTAGTTGGCAAAAAGGAATTTATTTTATTCCAAATGTTTTCAAAGGTATTCAAGCTATTTATTATGGATTTTATACCTGTTGAGTTTGAATTCATATCTTGAAGGCCTAAATTTCTGTAATTTGCGCTCAGTCCAAAACTATGCTGTTGATTGTGATTAAAATGGTAAACCAAACTACCCTTTTGAAAATCATCAACAATTATTGAGTTAAAAGCAGGAAAAACTTTTTTATCTAAAAACACAGTCACAAAACTTGCTCCTTCGGAAGCAGACTTAGCGGCAGCGTAAAAGAAGGCAAATGATACCAAGGGGCCTACCCCAGGTATGAAATAAGATGCAGTCCCTCCGGCACTAAAAGCAATTACCCAGAATACATTTTTACTCAAAAGATTTTTAACATCAGCTTCAAATTTATTAAAAACATCTTCAGGATAAGAATTGAAATTGGCTTGTTTACCATTTAATGAATCAAGGAATTCTGTGGCATTTTCAAATGGGCTAAAAAGGTCTGGGTTAGCTGTCATAAATTTTGCTAACTCTAACTTTTCTGAAGGACTAGCCGAATTCAAACTATCAATAAGCATCTGATGGTAATTGTTAAGGGTATTAAAATTAGCATTAGTACTACCGTTTCCCATAAATTGGTCTGATACTGTAGAAAGCGATGAAACAATTGTTGCAGGTACAGTAAACGTATTTATGGTATTCATTATTAGAAGGTCAGGGTTTAAAATGGGGTTAAGTGCTTGTACTTTAAAACTGATGCTAAAATCTTGCTCTTCAATTTTAGTTGATAATGAATAGTTTCCGGCTGTTAAATCAGGCATAACAAAGCATAAGCTGTTGTTTTGATCTTTACCTAAAGTAACGACCACTCCGCCAATAGTTCCGGAATAAGATGACTTAGTTAATTGAATGTCAGTTGAAGACATAATAACAAACTCGAGTTGTTTAACCTCTGTTTTTGTTGGAAACAATTTACCTAAATTTTCTTGCGGCTCAGGCTCGTTCTTTTCTTTTTTGCATGAAAAAAGCATTAACCCTGTTATTATAAATAATAAAGAAATTTTCTTAATCATAACTTCAATTTTTTAAAGTAAAAATAATTTTTTTTTCAGAATAATCAAATATTCTAAAATTAAGTTAAAGTAAATTTTATTAAACGAGTGTTACCTCTTGTTATTTTTTTATTGCAAAAAGCTTTTCGGTTGCTTTACTTATTTTTCTTAGAATTAACCTTTTCTGATCTAAATGTTAATAGCATTGCCGCAAGAACAGAAAAAATTGTTAAAAATGACAGCTCTCTCGATAAAAGCCTTCTTTTTATTTTGTTTTTTTATAGTTCCTAATTGCAATAACTGATACAACTATAAAAGGAATTGTGGAGATAATTATTTTAAAGTTTAAGCTCATTAATCCGATTAAAAACATTAAGCCTAATAAACAGCCTAAAGATCCAATGCCTATATAAGTCATGGTTTTACTTGGTGTCTTTTGAAATAATGTTATTAATAAAAGAATTTGACCTGCAATTGGAAGTATGGTTAAGGGATGAATTACCGAAATAGGATTGGTATATAGTTTTGAGAAAATTTGCGCTTCTGCTTCGAAAAGAAATAGTTGGTTTTTCCCACTCCATTCGAGGTATCCAAAAAGTGAAGCGATAATTAATAGAAAATTTAATATTTTAATTTTCATTTTTACTATCGATTAATTTTTTCATTAATCATTAATGTTTGGCGACTACCAATTAGGTGGCTCCACATAACTATCGGGATGGAACACTCAACCGGTTATACCCACACATGTTTATTTAAAGATACAAATGTTTTTTTTTGAGAGCAAATAATTAAAACCAACCAATGCCTTATTTATAGCAGTATCCACAAGCATTGGGGCAAATCATGGTAAGCGTTCCGGTAGGTTTATTTTAATCGCTCCAATTTACCCTTTCGTTTTACAATGTTCTTGTAGTCCCATTGTATTTTTTGTGCTTTGTCAAGCCAGCGTTTTAGATCGGCAAGGTTGATCTCTGAAACGTTATTGTAGAATAGTGAAGCGTCTTTAAATTTTTTACCTAATACGTTCAAGTTTACCTCGTCAAAGTCTGCACCACTCCAAAACATTAAACAAATCCCTCTTTTTTGTTTGCTGTAGCCAACAATTGGATTGCTATCTAAAAACCAAACAGGATGAGCATGCCAAATTTTGCTATCAGCTTTTGGCAATTGCTTGTTAATTGTTTTTGCAAGCAATTCGCAAATTTCTTTGTCTACCAATGTTTGTTTCTCGTTGTATGCCTGAATGTCTGTATTCATCTTTGTTTTTAAAGTCTCTATCAAGTTGACATGTTTATTTAAAGATACAAATGTTTTTTTTGAGGGCAAAAAATTAAAACCAACCAGTGCCTTGGGTTTAGCAGCATTCACACGCATTGCGCTATGGCTTGTTATTATAGGTAGAGGTTTTATCTGTGTTCATTCATTTACCTTTTAGCTCTTTTGTTTGCGGGAATATTAATAACGCCCGCGCCGTCTACTAACCATTTGCCGTTTTGTTCGCTGATTTTTAATACCAAAATAAATTCCGGCATATCTTTACCTTTTATCGTGACAAAGCCGGTGTTTTTGTCTAAGGCAGATAGTTCAAAGCCTTTGTCCGGAAAGTCTTGTGCATCAAAGATAGGGTCAAAACCTAAACCTAATTCCGGATCTTCTTTACGAGCCGAGTCGAGCAGGGGATAGTAAGTGGATTTAAAATTCTCTGTTAGTAATACATTATTTCTGATCCAATTGCTGTCTTGATCTTTTTGGCTGCAAAATGCGGTATAGTCGTTAATGAAATTTAAAGCAACATTCTCGTCTTGCGAAATTTCAGTTGTGTTTTCGGTGGTTGCGGAACTTGTATCTGTCTCCGTTTGCCTGCTACATGAAAGGAAAAATAGTGTGGTGAAGGCTAATAGTAGTTTCATGGTTGTAGTTTTTATAGTTATAGCAGTGCTCATAACGTTTTTCGGTCTTACGGCCTTTTTTCGAATAAGTATTGAATATTGGGAGTAGGTACACCGTAGGTTAAGGTATTCTTAAGTGCAAAGCCTTTTCCCGACATATAGTTCAGTGCATTCGTGATCTCATTGATCAAATCTGTTTTGTTCTTTCTGCTAAAATCAACATTTTTGAAATCTTCAACTTTGCCATTACCATAAGAAATTTTTATTTCGTATTCTCCGAAAACGGTCTGTGGACAAGTTACCTGAATGATGGCATAGGTGCTGTCAGATATGTTTTTGTTCGCTGATTGTCCATTCATTTTAAACGAAATAAAAACGACGGATAATAAAATAATTAATTTTGCTTTCATAGCTCTAATTTAAATTTAATTTCTTGTAAGACCTAATCACTCCGGCTGTAAATTCTGCTTAAACAAATTGATCTTTTATCACCAAAACTTTTTCAGTCCTACTAGCACTAAGTTTTTGCGACAATGCGTCACTAAATGTGTTCACAATTTTTGCCGCCCCGTAATGGCAACATCCTTAATTGCCCAAATGTTTTGTTAAGTTAAGTTTAAACGCATCATGATGTCGGTTTGTTCGTCATTGCCAAGCTTAAAAATATGTTTATCAAATTGTACAAAACCATTTTTTAAATAAAATTTGATGGCTCTCGGATTTTTTTCCCATACGCCTAACCAAACATATTCTGCGTTTGCCTGCCTGGCAATGGCGATCGCTTTTTCGAATAAAACTTGTCCTACCTTTTTACCGTGAAACTCTTTGAGAACATAAATGCGTTCGATTTCAAGCGAAGATCTGTCTTTGAGTTCGGTTTGCGCTTGCCCGTAATTTATTTTTAAGTAACCAATAACTTTGTGGTTGAGTAGTGCAAAGTAAAATTCAGAATTTGGATCGCTTAATTCGTTTGTGAGTTTTTCAGTGCTCAAATTGTTGTCGAGATACATTTGCAAGTCGCTTGCCGTATTGTGCTCTGCGAAAGTTTCAACAAAGGTCTGTTTGCCAATTGCTTGAAGTTGAGGGATGTCGCCCGGTATGACTTTACTGATTTTTAGTGTGTCCATGCGAATTTGCACTAACGGTTTGCGAATTTACGTCCGTTTTTTGCTTAGTCTAATTTACGCATTTGAGCGTTACCATGCAAAAAACTGTTCCACAACTGTTATTGCCATTTGGCATTCTTTGTTTATTCTCTGGTGTTATAGTTTATTTACTGTTGCTACAATTATATTTTATTGATGAGATCTCAAAAGTTCCGTAACACAAATCCCTATCCGGATAAGTGTAAATAGTTTCTGCGTATCCTGCTAATTTATATCCATTAACTTCCTTGTAATCCCTTAGTGGCGTTGCCCATGGTAATATCTTACCGGCCTCAGCGTTGTATCTTTCGTTAGATTTAAAGTTCACAAGTTCACCAACTTCATTAAAGAATAGTTCAGCAGTTATGGTAATTCCGTTATTTGTAAAGGTTGCTTTAACCATATTTTCAGATATCTCTTGCCATGATATTCGATTGTCAATTAAAGTTGCAGGAGCCATACAACACATATCATTAAAAAATGTTACTGTTTCCGCTTTGTTCATTTCATCACCATCTTGGTACTGAACTTTAAATAGAGAGAGCAGGCGTATATCCATATATGCATCGCCGTTTTTATAAACGTGATATCCTGCTACAGGAAGACGCTTCATAACTGCTTTCATAAAAAATAAACGTGTAGGGATTGCCATAAAGTTATACTGCTCTGAAGTAAATGGCATCCATTCTGATTGTTCATCCTTTCTGATCTTACCTACAAATTCTATTTTAAAATTATTTATTTTGGGTTTACCTAAACAACCTGTATAACGAAGGTATTTTTTTACTTGCACAGGTAAATGCTGGATGTCCATTTCGCTAAGTAGGGTATTTTGAAAATACGCTTTCTGTTGCAAATTAGTTTTTACTTCATTCTTATATTTGTTTTGATAACGCCATGTGCCATACCCGATAAGGGATGCAATTAAAATTATCACATTCGCAATTGTTCCGAATTTTGCATCCTGCCAACTTAATATGATCACAATTTGAGAGATCACAACTGCGGCTAGCGAAAAAGTGGCCCAATAGCCCTCTTTTAAAAGGACTAATATTGCAGAAGTAATAAACAACAAGCTTGCCACTAACCAAATCATACCAACAGGTTTTGAAATGGCAATGGTTAACTGTTTCATTTCAGCATATTGAAATGCTTTTGCAAAGCCCATCAAATGGATGAGACCATGAACTGTAATTATTACTATAATTGCTATTCTCATAATTAACTAATCTTCGTGAATTTGTAATGCTTGCAGCTAACAGTTTTGGCTCCACATAGCTATTGAGATGGAACTCTCAACTGGTTATACCCACACATGTTTATTTAAAGATACAAATGTTTTTTTTTGAGGGCAAAAAATAGAAGCCAACCGGTGCCTTATTTTTAGCAGTATCCGCACGCATTGGGGCAGACCATGGTTAACGTTCCGCAGTTTTATTTTATTTTATCACTTAACGATAAGTATAAATATTCCTTATTTAAGGTTTTGTTGTAATATATATATAATACGTAATCACCTTCAGTTTTTTGTTCCCAACTCGAGCCACACATAAAATGCATTTTATTTTGTGTTACAGGACGGTTGTCTATGTTTGATTTTACCGACAATAAAGGAATTACACCGCTATCTATCGTTATTCCTTTTAATTGAATAACTTGAGTTGCGCTGTCGTTTTTTAATTGTCCAAGCATTACATCTTCTAATAAAACGGAGTCTAATTTAAACCCGGTTCGATTGACGCAGGTTACGTTAACGCTTTGTGATTGTATGGTAGACACCACAAAAGTTGTGAAAATTGTAACTAATATTTTTGTCAATTTATTCATTTGTTGTTTGGTGACCGCTTACGTTTGGCAAACTTACGCTTGCGCCCGTTTTTTACTAAATCTAATTTACGCATTTGGACGTTCAAAAACAAAATAGGATTGTTTGCGTGTTGACGTAAATTTTATTTACCACAAAGAGGGGTAGCGGTAAAACTTTTCATGGCAGGTAACACATAATTGGGTAAACAGGTAAAAGGATTAGAAGAACAATCCATATAAGTAAGTGAATTAGGAAAAGACGGAAAAGAAGCTATCTGATTATATTGGCATTGCAGCATATCGAGTGCCGCAGGCAATGCCGGAAGATGGGTTATTGAATTAAACTGGCAATTTAAATTAGTAAGCGAAGCGGGTAAAGTTGGAAGATCTAATAAAAAATTGAAGTAACAATTTAATGTAGTGAGTGAATTTGGTAGTGCAGGAAGAGTATTTAAATTGTTTGAACCACAATCTAAAAACATTAAAGAATTAGGAAGCGTTCCTAGCTTGGTTAAACCGGACTGAGAGCAATCTAACCAGGTGAGCGAAGTAAAATACTGTATCCCACTAAGGTCTTTGATGTTTTTACCACTGACATTAATTGATCGAGTTTCTGTGGTGACCAAAGTACTGGCAATGTTTAAGGAATTCCCTTTTATGGCACTTGGTATTAAGCCTTTTAAATAAGTTGCAAAGTTGGCATCCGGAATAAGCACATACGTTTGTGATTTGCCCGTGAAAATACCTGTAAATAATAAAATGCTTAGGAATGTTATTTTTTGTATTGATCTCATGGCTTTTGTGCTTTTAGGTGCCCATATAATGGGAATATCTAAATAGGTTACAAATCATTTTGTCCACTCAATTGTCCGCCCGAATTTTGGCAATTGCTTGCTGTTAGGAGTAGTTTTTATTTTATTTTATTGTGTACGTAAAACAATTCAGTTACAGTTTTAAATCTATTCTTAAGAAACTCTATATAATTCGGTTTGGTAAAATTAGTTATCACAAATTCAAGATCTGTTCTTTTAATATGTGAGTACTTTTCTATTTTTTCAATTTCTTTGTCTACTTGAGCTTGTGTTTCTTCACCTTTTAGAACTTGCTTGTCAAAGTATTCATAGTAAGTGTCACTTCCTTTTTGTCTGTTAAGTGCACTGTCTAATAAACATAAATTAGGAAAAGCACTAATTGGCAAACCATCAGCGGTCAAAACAAGAGTTTTTAATCTGTCTACTGGAACTAAATGCTCTATGTCAAAGGTTAAATCTGATATTTCTTCAAATGCTGTCAAGGAATAAGTATAAAGATATTTATAAAACAATATTGCCTTATCACTTATATTAACCCTTGTTTTTTCTTTTTTCTCCAGTTCTAAATTGAACCACTCATCAAATATATTTACCCAAGCTTTTTTTGAAATAACTTTTTCATATCTTTCCGAAGATATTAAATTATAAGCCTTACTATCCCCGGAACCTCTCCAGTCGTCTTTGATGATGTCGTATAAGTAATGGAATGGAATATTTGTTTTAAGATTTTCAAAAACAGTTTTCCAATCAGGATTAATAGTTAAATCACTATTGTATTTTGAGTGAAATATTTTTCCAATAATTGAAACTATTTGAAGTTCTGAATGATTTATAGGAATCCTTTTTACTTTATTCATTTTTAGTGTGATAAAGCCTTTCAAAATATTATTTGCAATATCTGTAGCGTCTATTAATGCCTTTTCGAATTGAGAGAGATTTGTTTTTTGAAGTCGTTCAGGAATTTTCTCCATTTCACTGAATTGAAGTCCTAAACAAATATTTACAAGGTTAAATCCAATTGAATCCTCTTGTTCAATTTTCGAAGTGTCTTTAAATAAGTATTCATATTTTTGACAAAGGTATTTACCTAATCCAAAAAGGTATTCAAAATATGAAAATTGTGATGTGAAAAAAGTTCTTGGACTTCCATCATAGTTTTCTACTTCATATCCCTCTTCAATTAATAAGTCATATTTCTTTTTAATGTTTTCGATGATTTCTCGGGTTGCAATTGAAATTGTATTGTACGGAGTCCAAGATGCCGCATATATTTGGTATTTACTTAATTGAGTTCCTTTAGAATTTAGTCTTTCAAATATTTCCGGTAAGTTTGCTTTTTGACCAGTATATATAAGAATCGGAATATTAAATTTTGAAATGTCAGATTGGGTCTTAATGTCTTTTAGAATAGGAACAAATAATTTGTATAGTTCATCAACCTCGATTTTAGTCAAAGATAATGATAGTTTGGTGTCTATATGACTACTGATAATGTATGATGAAAAGTCTTTAGTTTCTTCAAAGCCTTCAAGATTTTTTATCCATTCGACAATTTCGTCAATAATATTGTCATCTACCAGGGAAGAGTTTTTTGCCTTAATGAAATTCAAAATTGGACTAAGCTCACTTACGTCAACATTGTTCTTATCAAAAAAAAGTGTTGGTCTTTTGAAGTATTGATTTAATGTTGACGACCTTTGAAGACCATCAATTAAACTAAAAACGGTAGTCCCGTCTGGAAGTGAAGATGATTTAAAAAGAAGTATTGCTCCAATTGGATACCCTTTCTTTATAGAATCTATAAATGACTTTTTTTGATCCTTAGACCAAACTAAAGTTCTTTGAAATTTTGGTATTTCAATTTTATTTTTTTTTACTCTATTCTCAGATAAAGAAGCAACTAAGTCCTCCACGCTCCAAGTTTCAGTTTCTGTAAAATTTTTAAACATTTTATCTTTTTTTATCTTTTCTAAAATTACTCCTAACGTTTGGCCTTTAGTTTGTATTCATATAAAAATACAATAAATTAACTGAACAGGAAACGGGTGAACTAAAACGTTTGGTAAGATTCCAGTCTTCAAGCTTGCATTAGTCCCGTTTCCATATTCAG
>JALHPG010000042.1 GCA_022842625.1 Bacteroidia bacterium
AATTAATGAAACAGTGTAAATACCTGTAGCAGTAAAAGTAATTGCCGGAGCAGGAGCCGTAGGATTTGAAAATTGAGCTCCTACAGGATTTGACGACCAATTATAAGTAATTGGAGTTATTGAAGAAGTAGTAGTATTAGTACTAGATACTGCTGTAGTTAAACAGCCAATTGCAGGGATATTAAATCCAGCATTTGGAGGACAAGCAGAAATAGTTACCACATTTACAGCGCTATTAGATCCTGTAATGTTTGTAGCTACTAAACCAATTGAATAAACACCAGGAGCACTAAATGTAAATGATGGTGTAGCAGATGCTGCATTTGAAATAGATACACTTGCAGTTGGGTTTGTAGTCCAGCTATAAGTTGCAGCAGGTGAAGCTGAAGTAGTGTTAGCAACAGTATAAGTTACCTTTGCACAACCTGTTGCAGCACTTGTAAATGAAGCTGTAGGAGTAGTACATGATTGAACTAAAACAACTTGAGTTGCAGTATTAGTGCCACTGCTATTTGAAGCTAATAATGTTAAAGTATAAGAACCGGCTGTTGCAAAAGTTACAGAAGGGCTAGCAGCAGTAGAACTAGAAAAAACAGCAGCAGGAGAAGAAGTCCAAGTATAAGTTGGAGTTGGATTTCCTGTTGAAGAGTTAACTAAAGCAGCAGTAGCACTTGATGAACATAATAACGGAGGAGCTGAAAACGCAGCTGTTGGAGGCGCAGGAGTAGTAATAGCAGGTCCAGTATATTTATAGATACCACCAATACCTACAGTTGTTGGATCACTGAATCCACCAGCCCAGCCAGTTGTACCGTTAACAAAATCAACTGTTAAATATTGAACTCCAATTGAACCCCAATCAGTCCAAGTTGTACCACCATTAGTAGAATAAGAAATGATCTGTGGCGTTCCGGCACCTGCAGAAGCATAAGTACCAGTTCCCGGGATTGCACACATGTTGTTTAATCCTAAGTTAGGATCAACAACCGCGATCAATGTCCAAGTTGCACCACCATTAGTAGTTTGATATTGCTCTAAAGTTGTATTGTTAGCATAAACCCAAGCGTATCCGTTTAAAGGCGTACTAAAAGCGATTTCGTTAACTGAACTAATTGCGTTTAATGTACTTACATTCCATGTTAATCCTCCATCAGTAGAACGGAAAATACGACCTTCGTTTGTTCCAAACCAAATATTACTTGAACCTAATTTAGTGTAAACTCCTGTTAAACCATACTCATTAGCTGTAGAAGGGTTTGGAATATTTGCACCCGGTACTAAAGACCAGTTGTTACCACCATCGGTAGTTCTCCAGATCTCATACTCGTTTGCAATTCCCGGATGTGGATCACCCATTGTAATACCAATTAATGGTGTTACGAAAGTAACGATATTACAAAATGAAGCAGTGTTCGTGTACATTCCTGGCGCAGTCATGTTTTGCCAAGAAGTTCCACCATTTGTAGTTCTGTGAATAGCTCCTTTGTTTTGACCTGGCTTTAAATATGAAGCCACCCAACAAGTATTAGCATCAACACCTTCTAAACTCGCAATTTTAAAAGAGTTTGTATCTCCAATAACAGGAGTAAGAGTGCTTGCATAAATGTTACCAGAAGTGAAAGTGTTACCGCCATTAGAGGTTTTAGTGAACCAGCTATAATTTCTACCTGTATTACCGGCACTTCCATCATAACCATGCGCCCATACAACGTTTGCATCAACAGCGCTTAATAATCTAACGCCTGTAGAAACTTTAGGCCATGCAGCATTTTGAGTTACAGACCAACTTGCGCTAGCCTGACCAATAGCAGAACTCACTGCAAGAGCTCCGAAAATTGAGAGTAATGTTTTTTTCATGTTTTAATTTTATTTATTTTAGGATTAAAGATAGAAATTAAAATTAAACATTTTTAATAAAATTTTGATTTTAACAATTCGCTAAAAAACCTATCTTTGAGCGAAATTTTAGAATGATAAATACAGATATAATTATAGTTGGCGCAGGACCTGTTGGATTGTTTGCAATTTTTGAGGCAGGCTTATTAAAAATGCGTTGTCATTTAATTGACTATTTACCACAGGTTGGAGGTCAATTATCTGAAATTTATCCTAAAAAACCTATTTACGATATTCCCGGATTCCCGTCTGTTTTAGCGCAAGATCTAGTAGATAATTTAATGAAACAAGCCGAACCTTTTAATCCAACTTTTACATTAGGAGAGCGTGTTGAATCTTTAGAGAAAAGAGGCGAAAAAGATTTTTTACTTACCACGAATTTAGGAACCGCTATTCATGCCAAAGTGGTTGTAATTGCAGGAGGTTTAGGTTGTTTTGAACCTCGAAAGCCGGAAATAAAAGACCTTGAGAAATTTGAAAACGGAAAAGGAGTTAATTACATGATCCTGGATCCTGAAAAATACCGTAACCAAAAAATGATTATTGCAGGCGGAGGTGATAGCGCTTTGGATTGGGCCATTTTTTTAAGCGACGTTTGCAGCGAACTAACACTTGTTCACCGAAGCGAAAGTTTTAGAGGTGCACCTGATAGTGTAAATAAAGTAATGAAGCTGGCAGAAGAAGGGAAAATAAAATTATTTTTAAATACAAATATTTTATCAATTAGCGGTACAACTAACCTTGAAGAGGTGGAGTTGATAAATGCAAAAACACAAGAAAAAACTACCTTAAAAACAGATCATTTAATTCCTTTATTTGGTTTAAGCCCTAAACTTGGTCCGATAGAAAATTGGGGATTAAACTTAGATAAAAACGCCATTGTTGTTAATACAGATGATTACAGTACTAACGTTCCCGGAATTTACGCAATTGGCGATATTAATACCTATACAAATAAATTAAAATTAATTTTGTGTGGTTTTCACGAAGCTGCATTAATGACCCATAGCGCTTACAAATACATTAACCCGGGCGTAAAATATACTATGAAGTATACAACCGTTCAAGGGGTGAATGAGTTTTAAGTAAACTGCGTTATTTGATCTTGTAAAAAAACCTTAGCGTTAAATTTTTCTTTCCAATGTTGTGCTAAATATTCCTGTTCGGTTTGACCCGGAGTTGGAATTAAAATTAGTTTTTCTTTTTTAAGAAAATTCAGGTCCATTAAAGTACTATATCCGCTCCTGCAAATAATTGTTTCTGCATTCAAAATAAGGTTTTTCAACTCCGCTCCATAAGCAAAATTAATTACAGCTATATTTTTATTTTCCAATTTAATTTCAGTTTCACTTCCTCTAACCAAGGTGATCTTTTTATTGGAAAATTTAAATTTATCTAACAAATTATTTTCTAAAATAGTTCTTTGAGGCTCCACACCGGATAATAAAATTAAGTAGTCAGATCTTTCAATTGGTGGTGTATTCAGATCATAGATACTTAAAGCGCTTTGAGGACCGATGTATTCTACAGGAATAGTAATGTCGGCTGAATCGCTTAATTTTCCTGACAAGCGATCTGATTGGTTTTTATGATCCGGCACCCAAACTCTGCTAAAATTATGAATGTATTTAAGATTAATTTTAGTTGCATATTCTGAAAAAAACGGAGCCACTATTTTTAATTGATGCGTAATAAAAATATTTTCTGTTTGCTTGTTATACAAGCCAAAACGATTATCACTGATCACAACATCAATTGAATTTTCAATTACAATTTTTTCAAGTAATTTTTGCTCCTGCCGAATTACCGCTTTGATCTTTGAAAATTGAGATAAAATTTTTAACCAAACCGGTAAGAGTTTTGAATATTTAATACCGTAAGATGGTACGTTTATTTTTTGAAGATCGGGAAAATGCAACTCGAAAAATTGTTTGTTTACATCGGTAATTCCAATAATAACTTTGTTTGTTTTAAGGAGTTTGTAAATAATAGGAACACAACGTGTACTATGTCCAAAACCCCAATCTAAAGGAGAAATAAATATGGTTTTATTTTTTAAATTCTCCATACCGTGTAAAAAAAGATCAGCTTTTCTTGCTTTTTAAATACAATTTTTCATAGGTATCTATCCATTTTTCGGGACTGATCTTTGACACCAATTCACCAATTAATCTATAAGGGATCTGATCTAATTTTTTAAATCGAATACATGATTTTCCCATATCTAATTTAGCTTTTGAATGTTTAGGAAATTCATCTGTAAACCATTCTAGTAGTTTTTGATCGGCATAAATACCCATGTGATAAAGGGCTACAAAGTTTTTTTGTGATGCAATAGCCATGAACGGAAGTGGTAATTTTGGATCGCAATGATAACCATTTGGATATTTTGAGTGTGGCACAACGTATCCCAGCATGCCGTAATTGATACACTCTTCAAAACCCTTAGGTAAATTTTTTAAGATCACTTTTCTTAATTCTGATAAAGCTTCTTTGCGGTCTTCGGGTAAAGAATCTAAATATTCTTTTGGTGTTTTTACTTCCGATCTCATTAAAAAATTGGTTTAAAAAAAGCCCTGTGGATATCCTCAGGGCTTTAATAATTTATGCGTCAATTTTCGCGTACTTGGCGTTTTTCTCAATAAAATCTCTGCGCGGAGGAACCTCATCTCCCATCAACATACTAAACACGCGATCTGCTTCTGCAGCACTGTCAATAGTAACCTGACGTAAAGTACGAGATGTTGGATCTAATGTAGTTTCCCATAATTGGATGGCATTCATTTCTCCTAAACCTTTATAACGCTGCACGTGAACGCTGTCGGTTTTTTCGCCGCCAAATTCTTTAATTTTCACATCGCGCTCTGCTTCGTTCCAGCAATAAGCCTGATCTTTTCCTTTTTTAACTAAATATAATGGAGGAGCAGCAATATAAATATGGCCTTTTTCAACTAACTCTTTCATGTGACGGAAGAAGAAAGTTAAAATTAATGTGGTAATGTGCGAACCGTCAACATCGGCATCACACATAATAACCACTTTATGGTAACGTAACTTATCAATATTCAACGCACGCTCATCTTCTTTGGTACCGCGAAATACACCAAGTGCGGTAAAAATATTTTTGATCTCTTCGTTCTCGTAAATTTTATATTCTAATGCTTTTTCAACGTTCAAAATTTTTCCACGTAAAGGTAAAATTGCCTGAAAATCACGGTTACGGCCTTGTTTAGCAGTACCACCCGCAGAATCACCCTCAACTAAAAACAACTCACATGCTAACGGATCGCCACTTGCGCAATCTGCCAATTTACCCGGTAATCCCGAACCATTCATTACACTTTTACGTTGCACCATTTCGCGTGCCTTGCGGGCAGCGTGACGGGCAGTAGCAGCCAAAATAACTTTATCTACAATGGTACGTGCTTGTTTTGGATGTTCTTCTAAATAATTATTTAGTGCTTCGCTAATAGCTTGATCAACCGCGCCAATAGCTTCGTTGTTACCTAATTTTCCTTTTGTTTGACCTTCAAATTGAGGCTCTGCAACTTTAACCGAAATTACAGCGGTTAAACCTTCACGAAAGTCATCACCACTAATTTCAAATTTTACATTTTTAAGTAAACCGTTCTTATCAGCATAACTTTTTAAGGTACGTGTTAAACCTCTTCTAAAACCTGCTAAGTGAGTTCCTCCTTCGTGAGTATTAATATTATTTACATAACTCTGTATGTTTTCACTATAAGAAGTGTTATACATCATTGCTACTTCAACAGGAATTGCGCCTTTATCATTTTCCATGTAAATAGGCTCTTCGATCAATTTCTCTTTCGCATCATCTAAATACATTACAAATTCACGTAAACCACCTTCGCTATGAAAGGTTTCTGAAATTGGTTTACCATTTTCATCTAACTGACGTTCGTCAACCAACGTAATCGTAATTCCTTTATTTAAAAAAGATAGTTCACGAATACGGTTAGCTAAAGTTGTATAATTATATTCGTGAACAGTAAAAATACTTAGATCGGGAGTAAAAGTTACCGTAGTTCCGCGATCGGTTGTATCACCAACTTCTTTAGCCGGATACATTGGCTTACCAATATTAAATTCCTGAACGGTTATTTTTCCATCACGATGAACCTCAGCTTTTAAATGTGTAGATAAGGCATTAACGCAGCTTACCCCTACTCCGTGCAAACCACCGGAAACCTTATAAGTATCTTTATCAAATTTACCACCGGCATGCAAAACTGTCATAACCACCTCTAAAGCACTTACTCCTAATTTTGGATGTATTGAGGTTGGAATACCACGACCATCATCTTTTACACGGATAGAATTTCCTTCTAATATAGAAACAGTGATCTCTTTACAATGACCCGCTAAAGCCTCATCAATAGAGTTATCAATTACCTCATAAACCAAATGATGTAAACCTTTAAAGCCCGTATCGCCAATGTACATCGACGGACGTTTTCTAACCGCCTCTAAACCTTCTAAAACCTGTATATTATCGGCTCCGTAATTCTCTTTTTCTGTTGAAACTTCTGACATAAATATCTTCCTGTATTATTTTTTAATTATCTTTTAAATATACTGAAAAATTGCGGATTAGCGGCTATAAAAATGGCTTGATTTTACTAACAATATATTAAAAGTTTTGTGTGAAAAATTAAGCTATTTTTAAGCTTTAATTCAAATAAATGATCTGGCATATTTTACGATATTGGATAAGTTTTGTTTTACCTGTTTTTTACAAAAGAATTCAGGGCAAGAACATTAAAAATATACAAACTAAAGGTCCGGTAATAATTGCCATGAATCACCCTAATGCCTTTACCGACCCAATTCTAATAAGTCAAATTAGTTACCCGGTTAAATTACGTTATTTAGCGCGCGGCGATGCATTTAAACCCGGCTTAGTAGCTTGGTTACTAAGCAGGATCGGTATTGTGCCCATTTTTAGAATTCAGGATGGTGGTAAGGAAGGCTTAAAAAAAAATGAAGAGGCGTATAGATTAGTAAATCAATTATTAAAAAAGAATGCCAAAGTGATCGTTTTTGCCGAGGGACTATGCATTCAGGAAAGACGTCTTAGACCTCTTAAAAAAGGCGTTTCC
Organism: Bacteroidia bacterium; assembly: GCA_022842625.1. GTDB lineage: Bacteria > Bacteroidota > Bacteroidia > B-17B0 > Aurantibacillaceae > Aurantibacillus. Next base: position 7,020 of record JALHPG010000042.1, read on the forward strand.
CGAATGATTTTTGGTTCGTACGAGTATTTGGGCGAAAACAATAATTTAACGGTTGTGCCTGTTGGAATTAATTATAGCAAACCAGATAAGTTTAGAAGCTCTGCTTTTTATAATATTGGTGATCCAATTCCGGTAAAAGATTTTATTGAAGAATATAAATTAAACCCGGCTAAGGCCAATAATAGTTTCTTACAAGTGCTTTATCCGAAAATGAAGGAACTTATTACACATATCAACAATCCCGAAAACGACGAGGTTGTTTATCATGCCGAGGAGCTATTTAAAAAAGATCTGTTAAAAGAACAAGGTTTAAATTACAAAGATCTTAGCCATGATTTTATTGTTTTAACACAACTTACCGAAAAAGTAAATTCTGCCGAGATCGAAAAACCGGAATTACTTGCTGAATTTAAAACAAAAGCAGCCTCTTATTTTAAATTGCTTACTAAAAATAATTTGCGCGATTGGCTGATCGATCCAAAAAATAAAAATAAAGTATCCAGCCGTTCTTTTCTTTTAAGATTTCTTTTATTGATCGCAGGCTTACCATTCTTTATCTTAGCATTAATTGGCAACTATGTGCCATACAGACTCACCGATATCTTGGCGCGAAAAATCGTAAAAAATAAAGAGTTCTACTCTTCTTTTGCCATTGCATTTGGTATGATCTTTTTTCTGATCAATTACATTTTATGGTTTACGATCATTTACCATTTTTCGGAAACAATTTTTCCGCCATTATTTATTTGTTTCGTGCTAATTTTGAGTGGCTGGTTTGGCTTATATTACTCACCTTTTAAAAAGAAAACGTTTGGTATTTATCGTCTATTAAAAAATAAAGCGCTTGCCGCTGAGCTTTTTGAAAAACGAAAAGAATTAGTATCTTTATTTAACAAATTTTAATACACGACGGTTTGTTTCTTTGGCACGTAATTTGAACTATATCAGGTATGAAAAAGATAAAACATATTTCAATTAAAGCTGGTATTTCATTAGCGGTAGTTGCTTTGTTTTCTGCCGGAAATAAAATTGACAAAACATCAGAGATCGCCCAATCTATTGGCTCATATTATAATACCGAACAATTACCCTCTAGTCCTAATAAAGCCTTTAAAGCCGGCGAAGTATTAACCTACCGCATGCACTATGGCATGATGAATGCCGGCGTTGCCGTTTTAGAAGTAAAGCCTGATATTATTGAAGTGAGTGGTAGAAAAGTTTACCACATTGTTGGTAGCGGTTACACCATTGGCAGTACCGATTGGTTTTTTAAAGTTCGCGACCGTTATGAAACTTATTTAGATAAAGATGCTATGTTGCCATGGTTATTTGTTCGTCGTGTAGATGAAGGCGGTTATAAATTCAGTCAAGATTATGCTTTTAACCACTATACTAAAAAAGTAGATATTGGTAATAACGAAAAATTTGATGTGCCCGTTGGGGTTCAAGATATGGTGAGCGCATTTTATTCTGCCAGAAACCTAGACCTAAGTAATGCCAAACCTGGTGATCTTTTTAGTATTACTTGTTTTGTAGATAAAGAAATTTGGCCTTTAAAAATTAAATTTATAGGTAAAGAAACGATCGATACTGATCTTGGTAAATACCGTTGTTTAAAGTTCAGACCAATTGTACAAAAAGGCCGTGTGTTTAAAAAAGAGGAAGATCTAAACGTTTGGATAAGCGACGATGATAATCATTTACCTATGCGCGTTAAAGCGGATGTATTAATAGGAAGCATAAAAATGGATATTACAAGTGCAAAAAATCTTGCCAATCCTACCAGTAAGGTTGATTAATTCCTTTAAAAACATCCAATTCGATCAAGGCAACAAGGCTGTAATAGGTTTTCATTTTCAAATATTGTTTTTGGAAGCTGATTTGTTCTGTAATAATTTCTAAAAATTATTACAGCGTTTAAAAGCAAGTGTTACAGCTTAACACCTATTACCATCATATCATCTGTTTGAGGATAATCCCCTTTCCAGTTTACTATGGATTGATGTAGATAATCTTTTTGCTCTGAGATAGGAAGTTTTGATGTTTCATCTAATATCTCCTTAAAACGTTTTGATGATAATTTTTTATGCCTTGGTCCGCCAAACTGATCTTTAACACCATCGCTATATAAATAAAAGAACCTGCCCTCACTGTTTGAAATAGAAACTGTGGTAAAGTCACTGTTCTCTGCATAGCCTATTGAACCTCTTTTTGATTTTAGTTCAACCATTGTGTTTTTTTCAAAATAAACAGCATCGTTGTTTGCAGCAGAAAAATAAACGTTTTTATTTACCATGTTAATGGTAATAATACTCGCGTCCATTCCGTCACGCGTATAATCTTCTTTTAGATTTAGCTGTTTAAAAAATAAATGATTTAATCGTGTTAAAATTTCACCCGGTAAATACACACCTTCCTCATGCACAATTTTACTTAAAATTGAAGTTCCAACAACACTTAACATAGCACCCGGAACTCCATGTCCGGTGCAATCTCCAACAAAAATGATCAACATATCTTTATGTTTTCCGATCCAATAAAAATCGCCGCTTAATTTATCTTTAGGTTTGTTATAAATAAAACTTTCGGGCGTATTATCAATTAAAACATCTTGTCCAACAAAAAGTGCTTTCTGAATACGGCGAGCATAATTTATACTATCTAATAATTCTAATCGTTGCGCTTGAATTTCTGCAGTACGCTCTTTAATGATCTTCTCAAGCAATTCTTGCTTTTTCATATCACTTCTAATTCTTAAATAAATAAAAAGAATGATCCCTAAAAAGATAATTGCAAAAATTAAAAACTGAAACCATTTTGCTTTATAAAAAGGCGGCACAATAACTATTTTTAAAACAATTGGCTCTGTGCTCCAGTTTTTGTCGGCATTGGCTCCTTTAACCTCAAAAATATAAGTACCGGCCGCTAATGCATTAAATGTTACACTGTGCTCGTTATTCAAAATTTGCCATTCTTTTTCTATTGGCAATAATCGGTATTTAAAGGAGTTTTTTTCGGGTAAATTAAAATCTAATAAAGTAAAATTAATTTTAAAGGAATTTTGATTTTCGGTTAAAGAAATTTCATTTCCATTATCGAAGGTATTGATAATAAATTGCTCGCTAATTCCCTGAACAGAGGTGATCTCAACCTTTGGTGTGTTAAAATGTGAAGCCTGATAATCAGGATTAAACATAACTAATCCTTCTTGTGAAGCAATAAATAAATAACCATCTAAAATATCTAACCTGTGAATGATCTCTGTTGGCAAACCGTCTTCTACGGTAATTTCGGAAGTTTCGCCTGTTCTAAAATTATGTTTTAATAATCCGGTAGGACTGGCCATCCAAACAATGTCCTTATAAAGAAGTAAATCGGATATTTCGGGAAAAAAATCTGATTTGCCTTTAAATACAGTTTCAGATCTGCCGGAATTTGGAAAAAATTTAACAAGCCCCATGTATTGCGAAGACAATAAAACGGTAGTGTCATTTAAAACAACCGAGGTGTTTATATTTCCAACATCTGACAATTTAACGTCTTCCATTTCCAGGGTTACAGGATCTATTCGCAAAACACCGTTTATGTGCGTAAAATATACTTTGTTCTTAAAAACAAAGCTTGATATAAATGAATTAGCAATACCCGCAGGTTCTTTAATAAAATTAAATGATTCATTTAATTTATTAAAAATAATTATTTCACCAATACCGCCTATAAATAAAACATCAGGGTTGTTTGGCGCTCTTTCTATGCGATAGGCATAATGCTCTTGAGTAGTAAAATAACTTTTTACGGTTACTTTATTATCGACCAAAGATATTTTGTTTAAATTATTTCCTCCGGCGGCATATATATCCCCTTTTTCATCTTCATAAAAATGATTTACAAAACGTTCATCATTTTTATTGGTAGCGTTTGGCCCATAATTTTTTGCGATTTTAGTTAATCGGTCGTAAACCGAAAAACCTTCTCCGTCAATACCGGCCACAATAATATTATTATGATTTTCACTTGCTAATACTGCCGAAATACGATTACTTAAAAATGAATTTTCTGCATTTTGAAAATTTCGTTTAATCACATCCACGCTTGGCCTGCTGTTAGTTAATTTTTGTAAACCTACATCTGTACCCACCCATAAAATATCATTATCATCTTTAAATAAGCTCCAACACTTATTGCTCATTAATGATTTTGAATTTTCAGAATCAACTTTATAAACTTTAAATTCTTTTTTATCAATATCAAATGACGTTAAACCAAAACTCCAAAAGCATTGCCATATCACATTATCTTTAGTTTGGTGATAGGATATATTTGAATTAAACCCTTCGGGAGCTTGATAATACTTTTGTGAATAGCTGGATGGATTAATACTTACTAAACCATCATCAACCGAAACCCAAAGGTTGCCAAGATAATCTTCAGAAATTCCAACATGTTCTGAATTTATTCCCTGCATTATTTTTATTTCTTCAATTCTTTTATTCTGTTCGCTGTATTTAAAAACTCTGCTAACAATTTTTCCAAATTCAAGTTTTTTTACACCTGCCCACAGATTACCAACTCTATCAAAACACATGCTTTGAACAACACAACCGCTAAATAACTTTTGTTGGCGATTGTAAAAGGGTTCAAGACTGTTGTTTTTGGGATTGTATATAAACACACCATCACTGGTACCAATGATCTTTTGACCAACATTATTTTCTCTTATGCATTGAATGTTGTAACGTTTAGAATAGTTTGGAGTGGTTGTATCTATTTTTACTCGCTTAAACGTGTTGGTTTTATAATTATAAATATTTAGTCCATACCGTGTGCCAACCATTATTTGATTTGCGTCGTATTGAACAATTGTGCTGATAGTTGGATAGCCAATTGTATTGGTATCTTTTTTATCGCATCTGTAATTTAAAAAATCGTAACCGTCATAACGGTTTAAACCGGCAGTGGTACCAACCCACAAGTAACCTTTTTGGTCTTGAAAGATGCAGCTAATTAATGCGTTGGTTAAGCCTTTAGATTTTACTTTATCAAAAACAACGTTTTGGTTGATCTGAGACTGATTTGTAAAAAACAGAAGGATAAAAAAGCCAAGAAAAAATTTCTGTTTTACAAACATGCTACATCTCGAAAAGGAGCATAAATATAACTATTTTATCCCTCTTTACTTAAGCAAATTCGATAAAATAGCGCCAAATCGATAAATGTCCTCAAACGAGTTATAAAGAGGTACGGGAGCACAACGAATAACATTTGGCTCGCGCCAATCAGGTATAACTCCATTAGCGATCAAATCATTATACAAGGCTTTTCCGTAACCGTTAGCCACAATTGATAATTGACAACCGCGGTTTTCTTTTGGTGTTATTATCTGCAAGCAATTATTTTTTTGCTTATTAATTTCTTCAACTACAAATTCTAAGTAGGCTGTTAAACGTTTGCTTTTTTGGATCAAAGCCGGCAAACCAACTTCATCAAAAATATCTAAACTTGCCCTGCAGGCTGCCATACTCAATACGGGAGCATTACTTAGCTGCCAACGTTCTGCAGTTTGCATTGGTACAAAAGTTTTATCCATTAAAAAACGGGTTTCTTTTTGATGACCCCACCAGCCTGCAAATTGCGGCAAATTGGTGTTGGCTAAATGGTTTTCGTGAACAAACGCGCCTGCAACTGAGCCCGGGCCGCTATTAATGTATTTATAACTGCACCATGCAGCAAAATCAACTCCCCAATTATGTAATTCTAAATGAATATTACCTGCCGCATGAGCAAGGTCAAAGCCCACAATAGCGCCGGCTTTATGTCCGGCTTGAGTAATGGCTTTCATATCAAACACCTGACCTGAAAAATAATTTACGCCACCTATCATTATAAGCGCCAACGAATCCTTATTTTTTTCAATAGCCTCGTAAATATCTTCATGGCGAATATGGTATTCTCCTTCGCGGGGCTCAATTTCGATCAAAGCATCTGTTGTAGAATAACCGTGAAAATTTAATTGTGATTGCAAGGCGTACTGATCGCTTGGAAAAGCTTTTGCTTCGCATAAAATTTTATATCGCTGTTTTGTTGGGCGGTAAAATGATACCATTAACAAATGTAAATTAACCGTAAGTTGGTTCATCATTACCGTTTCTTTAGGCAAAGCACCAACAATTTTTGCCATCTTATCTGTAAGCAACTCATGGTAAGAAAGCCATGGGTTTTTAGCTAAAAAATGTCCTTCAACGCCAAATTTTGCCCAATCGTTTAACTCTTGCTGTAAATAACTTTGTGTTGTTTTTGGCTGTAAGCCCAAGGAGTTGCCGGTAAAATAAACTATATCCGTATCGTTATGTTGAGGTAAAAAGAATTTCTCACGATAAGATCTTAGATTGTCTTCTTTATCTAAATTTTGTGCAAATGCAAGATTATTTTCAAATAAAAATTTATTGGTCGTGGTCTCCATGGTATGTTATTAGTTATCGTGTAAAGACTCTAAAAATATCAATTATGAAGCGATTTACAAAATGGAAATGCGTGTGTTTACTTTTTAATTTTTTCCCATTTTGATTTAAAGGTATAACTTAACGAGGTGGCGCGTTGTTTAGCCATTTCGGCTTTTTCGCCGCAAAACAATTCATCAACGGTGGAATTAAATACCTCCAACCAAATATCAAACATGTGCGGCTTTATAGGAAGATCAATGTGTTTATCAAACACGTTGGTTTTATAGCCTTCTTCATCTAATAACACAAAAGCCCAAAAAGCTACAATATGCGGCACGTGAGAAGGGAAATCTATTCCGGCAAAAACAGGTTTAATTTCTTCTATTTGTAAAAGTTTATCGTAAAATGAATTTACCAACAACTCCAGATCTTCTCTGTTTTTTATATCACCTTTAATCATAATTTATTAAGTACAAAGGTAGCCACTAATTATGCCAATTTCACTAAATTTTAGTGGGTAAATAAAATTAAGGCAAAGGGTATGGTAATAAATTTAGGTCTTACCTTAATTCAGGCTCCGCTTCCTCTTGGGTAATAGAAGGTAAACTTACCGGCGTAGCTATAGATTCAAGCACCTCAGCGTTTCCTTTGCTGCGTCGTTTTTTCTTTTTAGGCTCAAATGTATATGTAGACGGTGATCCTGCCAGTTGAGTATTTTGCGCAGCCACTGCCGTGTTTGAAAAAACCGGTTTAACCGTAACTGAATTATTTGTTGTTAGCGGCATTGTTTTTGCATTTGTATTAACCGTGCTGGTTATAACGGTAGCTATTGAATTTGAAGTTGCCGTACTTGCTGTTGCAGGAGCTATTTCTTTTTTAACTTCTATGACTTTGATCTCTTTTTTTGAGGCAGGGGCTTTATTTTCAACTGGAATTGAAGTAACGGTCGGCTTAATTTCTACTACTTCTTTTTTCTCTGTTTTTGTATTTTTTATATTAATAAAATTAAAAAGTAAAAATGAAAATAAAACAATAATAGCGCCAAACACAACAGGTAAAACAACCGTACGGTTTAAGGCAAAGTTAAAGTTGGGTAAAAGCTGTGTTTTATTATTTTGTTGAAATTGTTTTGAATAAGCCTCGTAACTATGCCACGCCTCGTCCTTAACAGGCATTTCCATTGCTTTTAACTGGTTACGCATATTGCGCTCGTCTATTTCGTAGTTAAAGTGACTGCTCATTTTTCATGGTTTTATAACACTTCTCAATGTTTTTTTGCAAATTATAGCGTGCTTTTTCTAAACTGCTTTTCACAGTTTGTAAACTTGCTTCTATAATATTTGCCGTTTCATCTAAAGAATTACCATCAATTACATGCAAGTTTATCACTAATCGTTGAGATGGTACCAGTTGCTGTAAAGATCTTATTAAAACTTCGTTGTCAATTAAGGCAAAGTCAATAAACTCATTGGTTTCAAAAAGGTCATAATTTTTATTGGTCAAACCGGATGCGTAAACCGTGCTAGCCACATAATATTCGCTGCTGATACCTTTTACAAAAGCAGCGCAAGATCGTATAAAATCACGCTCAAAAGTTTGTTCCGGATCTATGGCTTGAGCATTTCTATTTTGTTGTAGTTTGGTAATAAATTCATGAAACCCAAAATTAACAGCTTCGTTGGCCTGAGCCTCACTTTTACAATAACGAATGGCTATAGAAGCCATTTTACCAAAATGCTTTTCAAACACCTCTTTAATGGCAGCTTTATCATTTTTAAGAATTAAAGCGTTTGTTTCTTTGGTGTACATGATGGGATTTTGACTGTTTTACGTAGCTTATAATTAAAAGTTACATTTTGCTCCATTATTTCTAGTCTAAATGAGCTCATTTTTGCGCATTAAGCCAATCACCTACTTGGTTTTTACTTTTTTAAAATCATCAAAGCTCTATTCTACTTAAAAATAGTTTTCACTCACACAACTTATTTTTTAGAAATTTTTGCGTTTTTGTTATTCTGCTGTAAATCAACCAAATTAAAGGTTATCAACTTTTTTTTGTCAATTTATAGTGTTTAAAACTTCAACCAACTGTTAATTCATTTGTTAACGATAAGGTAGCTTTTTGGCGTTTATTTGTAAGATAGATTTTAAACACAAACACATTATATAAAACCCTTAATTAAGTATTTAGTATGTTAGAACCCATTTTAGTCGAGAATAAAGATAGATTCGTACTTTTTCCTATAAAGTATAAAGATATCTGGGAATATTACAAAAAATCCGAAGCCAGTTTTTGGACGGCTGAAGAAATAGACCTTTCTTCTGATACGGCTGACTGGAATAACAAATTAAACGATAACGAAAGACACTTTATTAAGCATGTGCTTGCTTTTTTTGCTGCGAGCGATGGAATAGTAAATGAGAACCTTGCCATTAACTTCTTAAATGAGGTACAATACCCTGAGGCGCGTTGCTTTTATGGTTTCCAGATCATGATGGAAAACATTCACTCTGAAACCTACTCATTATTAATAGATACTTATATTAAAGATCCTGTTGAAAAAGACAGATTATTACACGCAGTAGACACTGTACCTTGTGTTGGCGAAAAAGCCGATTGGGCTTTACGTTGGATAAACAACGGGTCATTTGCAGAACGCTTGGTCGCTTTTGCTGCTGTAGAAGGTATCTTCTTTTCAGGATCGTTTTGCTCGATCTTCTGGTTAAAAAAACGTGGTTTAATGCCGGGTTTAACTTTTAGCAACGAATTAATTAGCCGCGACGAAGGTTTACATTGCGATTTTGCATGTATGATCTACTCGCAGCATTTAAAAAATCAATTACCAAAAGAACAGGTTACTAAGATCATCACAGATGCAGTACTTATTGAAAAGAAATTTGTGGTAGACGCTATTCCTGTTAAACTAATAGGTATGAACTCAGACTTAATGTGTCAATACATTGAGTTTTGTGCCGACCGCTTATTAGTTTCCTTAGGTTGTCCAAAGTTCTATAACGCCTCAAATCCATTTGATTTTATGGAAATGATCTCGTTACAGGGTAAAACCAACTTCTTTGAAAAACGCGTGGCCGAATACCAAAAAGCCGGTGTTATGAATAACAAGGAGGAAAACAACCAATTTAAACTAGATGAAGATTTTTAGTTTAACATTAATAAGGTAAAATTTCCAATTAAACCGTATTAACTTTACATTAATCAAGATTAGCCTCTTGGACAGGGATGTTAGCCCCAAAAAACTGGAAAAAGAATGAAGGACCCGGAAAAACTAAATTAATTTAATTAACCGGTAAATTGTTGAAACATTAAAATATCACAAAAAAAAAAGGGACTTATATAAAGTACCTTGTAGTAAGAAAATAACTCAAAAAACTAAATAAAAAACTCGGCGTATGTTTGTATTAAAAAGAGATGGCACTCGTGAATCGGTAAAATTCGATAAGATCACAGCTCGTATTCAAAAACTTAGCTACGGTTTAGAGCCGTCGCATGTTGATCCAATACTTGTAGCAAAAAAAGTAATTGATGGTGTGTACGATGGCGTTACCACTATTGAATTAGATAACTTAGCTGCAGAAACCGCTGCGGGATTAACCTCTCGTCACCCGGATTATGCACAACTTGCTTCGCGTATTGCGGTTAGTAATTTGCATAAGAACACAATTAAAAGTTTTTCTAAAACAATAGAAGCACTTTATAATTATATCGATCCAAAAACTAATTTACCGGCTTCGTTAATTGCAGAAGATGTATATGAAATTGTAATGAACAATGCGCATACATTAGACTCGTCAATTATTTACGATCGCGATTTTGGTTACGATTACTTTGGTTTTAAAACCTTAGAGCGTTCATACCTTTTAAAAATGAACAACATGGTTGCTGAGCGCCCGCAGCATATGATCATGCGTGTTGCTGTTGGTATTCACAAAAACGATATTGATTCTGCAATAAGAACATATAATTTAATGAGTGAGCGTTGGTTCACGCATGCAACACCAACTTTATTTAATGCGGGTACGCCAAAACCGCAAATGAGTTCTTGCTTTTTATTACAAATGAAAGATGATAGTATTGATGGAATTTATGATACACTAAAACAATGCGCTAAAATTTCGCAAAGTGCAGGTGGTATCGGCATCAATATTCATAACGTACGCGCAACAGGTTCTTATATTAAAGGAACTAACGGTACTTCAAATGGTATCATCCCGATGTTAAAAGTTTACAACGAAACCGCTCGTTACGTTGATCAAGGTGGTGGAAAACGTAAAGGTTCTATTGCTGTTTATTTAGAGCCTTGGCATGCAGATATCTATGACTTCTTAGATATCCGTAAAAATCATGGTAAAGAAGAAAACCGTGCACGTGACTTATTTACTGCACTTTGGATCCCGGATCTTTTCATGAAACGCGTTGAAGCTGAAGGCGACTGGAGTTTAATGTGCCCGAACGAATGCCCTGGCTTAAGCGATTGCCACAGTGCAGAGTTTGAAGCTTTATATACTAAATACGAAGCTGAGGGAAAATTCCGTAAACAAATTAAAGCACGTGAATTATGGGCAGCCATTATTGATGCGCAAATAGAAACCGGTAATCCTTACATGTTATTTAAAGATGCCGCTAACTCAAAATCAAACCAACAAAATTTAGGTACCATTAAGTCTAGTAACTTATGTACCGAAATTATTGAGTACACCAGTGCTGATGAAGTTGCTGTTTGTAACTTAGCTTCTTTAGCATTACCTCGCTTTGTTGATGAGAAAGCAGGGACATTTGATCACAATAAATTATTTGAGATCACTTACCAGGCAACTCTTAACTTAAATAAAATTATTGATCGTAACTACTACCCAATTCCGGAAGCTCGTAAATCAAACTTACGTCACCGTCCAATTGGTTTAGGAGTGCAAGGTTTAGCAGATGCTTTTATCTTAATGCGTTTCCCTTTTGAAAGCGATGAAGCAAAAAAATTAAACTCAGAAATTTTTGAAACTATTTATTACGCTGCATTAACTGCCAGTAAAGATCTTGCAAAAGTTGAAGGTGCTTACGAAACGTATGCAGGTTCGCCAATAAGCAAAGGTGTTTTCCAGCAAGATATGTGGAATGTAACTCCAAGCCCACGTTGGGAATGGGATACATTGCGCGAAGAGATCTTAAAATACGGTGTGCGTAACTCTTTATTGTTAGCGCCAATGCCAACAGCAAGTACATCGCAAATTTTAGGTAATAACGAGTGTTTTGAACCATACACTTCTAACATTTATACACGCCGTGTGTTAAGTGGAGAGTTTGTTGTAGTTAACAAACATTTATTACGCGACTTAGTTAAATTAGGTATTTGGAACGATGGCTTAAAAAATAAAATTATTGCAGCTAACGGTTCGGTACAAAACATTCCTGAAATTCCTGCAAACATAAAAGAGCTTTACAAAACTGTTTGGGAAATTAAACAACGTACTATTATTGATATGGCTGCCGATCGTGGTGCTTATATCGATCAATCACAATCGTTAAACTTGTTTATACAAGATGCTAACTTTGCTAAAATGAGTAGTGCACACTTTTACTCATGGAAAAAAGGTTTAAAAACAGGTATGTATTACTTACGTACTAAAGCAGCAGCCGACGCTATTAAATTTACAGTAGATCATGATGCATTAGCACAACCTGCTTTAATATTAGGTAACGAAGATCAGTTATTGGTTGACAGAGGACAAGGACATGTGTTAACGTTCGAAGAACAACAAGCACAACTGGCTTGCTCTTTAGATAACCCTGATGCTTGCGAAGCTTGCGGTAGCTAATCCACCGTCATACTGAGCCTGTCGAAGTATGTTCTCGACTCCGCTCGAACTGACAACAAGAAATAAAAAATAACAAAAGGCCTCTCTGATTAAAATTGGAGAGGCTTTTTTTTGAAACAGAAATTAAAGGCAAATAATTTTTTCTCGTCATTGTGAGCGATAGTGCAGTACCTTATAGCTAGCGGGTATTTCGTCGTGCCTCCCAGCCCATACGATCAAACGGGCTCCTAGTAAACGGTAACTCTCCCCGCCCACTCCAAAGAATTATTAAGTATTCAAATTAAAAATTTATTAATCGCTGTATGACATGAATAGTAAAAAAATACCCACAATTGGGTACGGGTGTAAAACTAAGGAATTAATAATTTTGAAATAAATATTAAGTATGATCAAAAATTCAATATTAGGAATTGCATTAATTTTTAGCCTTAGTTTGAATGCCCAATTAGGTAATAAGTTTAAAAATGCATTTAACTCAATGAAAGAAAAATTGAATGGTAAATGGAGTAAGCAATTTGACATTGATACAAGCGGCAAAGAAGCTGATCTAATTATTAGAACTGGTGATATAGATAATTTTGGATATGGATGGCCAGAAGATTTTGATCCTTTTAGCGGCAAAGAAACACCTGAGCATTTATACCCTTTTTATCCCGGAGATAAAGATGCCGATGGTACTGATAGAATTATGGTTGGTACTTCCTTTAATATTAACGTGTCGCAAACCAGAGATGGTTATGCTTCGCAAAGTAACCGACCTGATAACTTACCCAGACCGATAGTTTTAAATTACAGTTTGGGAAAAGTTGTAATTAAGGCCGCTAATTTGCAAGTTTTTATGGATGACTTTCAACCAACGAAATTTGGTTCAAGATATTCTATTAAACTAAACGGTGTTCGACTCGACAACTTTGAAAAGTCAGTTAACACTTTTAACCAACATGGCCCCATTGGGAAACTTGTAACCATTTCAATTCTTCCAGAATACCTTCCGCTTTTAAAGACAGGAAAGATAGAGTTATTATTTGACGACCCTTTTACAGGTAATGGCGATGGCTTTGCAATTGATTTTGTTAGACTAGTTATAAATCCAAAAAACAGTTCATTTGCCGGCAGTATAAATGGGATTGTAATAGATGAAAAGGGTAATGCCATTGATTCGGCTATAGTTAATGCCAACCAACAAGTAAGTATGAATACTGGTAACGATGGCAAATTTACACTAAACAAAGTTGCAGCAGGACTTGTTTCAATAACTGCAGCCAAGGCCGGCTATCAAGCAACAACTCAAAGTTTTGACCTTTATGAAGATCAAGTGAAATCATGTACTCTTACATTAACCAAACTAATTGAAAGCGCAAGTTTGATAGAGACACAGTTGAAGCAAAGTGGTAAAGTTGCACTTTATGGCTTATATTTTGATGTAAATAAATCTGAATTAAAACTCGAATCTCAAAAAGTATTGAACGATCTGTATTCTGCTCTTAAAAATTTAAGTTATAAGAAGATATTAATTTCAGGGCATACGGATAATGATGGTGATGATGCATACAACTTAAATCTTTCTGCTCGCAGGGCCGACGAGGTTTTGAGTTGGCTGGTTAAGCAAGGTATAGAAAAATCTTCGCTAAGTATAATGGGTTACGGTGAGTTGCGACCTGTAGCGTCAAACACCAGTAACGAAGGCAAATCCCTTAACAGAAGAGTTGAAGTAGAAGTGATTGAATAGATGAATGATTTACTCTTTTATCATTGCCTCCTTCGGAGGATTTGTAATCGTTCAGTATTTAAAAAGCACTATATATATATATATATATATATATTCCGTCATTGCGAGCGGTAGCGCGGCAATCTCACATACAGTTTATTTGCGTTCAACTTTGCTTGAGATTGCTTCGTCGTACCTCCTCGCAATGACGGCACGATCCGTTCGCGCGGATTTATAATCCGTGCGTAATTAAACTATTTTGCACAAACAACAATCCTCCTCCGTCGCTAACGCGCCACCTCCTCAAAGAGGAGGATACTTTGTGTGCTCACGCGCCAAATTTATTGCGTGCTCACGCGTAAGCAAACAATACCTAGGCGGTTAGTGTCCTCCTCTTTGAGCGCCTGTCCCGAGCTAGCCTCGGGAAGGCGCCCGAAGTCCCGATAGCTATCGGGAGAAGGATGATAATAAACAAATGCTACAATTGCTGGCAAGCACACTTTATTTTATCTTTTAATTTCGCTTAACAAATTATGATAATGCAGAAAAGCGAAATAAGTGTGCCTGATGAATTAGTAATGAATAAAATTTATTTTATTCGAGGGCAAAAAGTAATGCTTGATAGGGATCTGGCACAGTTATACGAAGTTGAAACAAAACAATTAAAGCGTCAGGTAGCAAGGAACAGTGATAGATTTCCTGAAGACTTTATGTTTGAATTAACGACTGTGGAAAATGAATCTTTAAGGAGCCAAATTGGCACCTTAAAAAGAGGTGAGCATTCAAAATATTTACCAATTGCTTTTACAGAACAAGGCGTAGCAATGCTTTCCAGTGTTTTAAATAGTAAAAAAGCAATAATCGTAAATATTCAAATTATCCGAATTTTCACAAAGATCAGACAAGCATTAACAGATAATACCGAATTACGATTGGCTATTGAAGAAATAAAAAAGAAAACAGAAAACAATACAAAAAACATTGAAGTGGTTTTTCAATACTTAGATGAATTGTTGGACAAAAAAGAAGATCCAAAAAAAAGAAAACAAATTGGTTATAAATTACCAACCAAGAAATAAAGTGTGCTTATTTATTGTTACTGTTTAGCAACTACAAACCTCCTCTACTCTGAAAATGTGCCAATACAAACAATTTCTATAGAAGAAAACAAACAAAAGCTAAAACTCCCAAATTATAATCAATTTGCGGGATAAAAAAACATGTGTATCTTTAATCTTCGTGAAAAAAAACAGAATTTATATTTTATTCTTTATTGTGTATTGTTGTTTTAATACAAACGCGCAACAACCCGATACAGTTGACTCTCTTTTTAAAGCGCTAAAAACAGCACAACACGACACTATTAAACTTGCTATTTTATTTGACCTTGCGGAAAATATTCCGGAGGATAGTTTGTGGCCAATTTATAACGAACAAGGTTATCAACTCGCACTAAAACTTATTAAAAGCACCAACTCACTTATTCAAATTAGAGCCAAAAAAGGTATCGCACGCGCCTACATTAACTTTGCCTATACAGCAAAAGAAGAAGAAAATTATACAAAGGCATTAGATATTTTAAATAAAAGTTTAAAAATTAGCCAAGAAGTAAATGACCATTTAACCGCTGCAAGCGTGCTTACCGGTATTGGAGATGTTTATGAGAACATGCAAAACCAAAACATGGCGATGAATTATTATACACGAAGTTTAAAGCTGAGAGAAAAAATTCATGATCTAAGTGGTATGGCTTATATGCTATTTAACATAGCCTATATTTATTCTAAACAAAATGATTTTGAAAAGGCAATAGAATATTATCACAAATGTTATGATGTAAGTGTTGAAGCGAAAGATGAGACGAAAATGGCTGATGCCTTAAGTAATGTTGCAAACATTTATAACAACCAAGGCAATATTCCTAAAGCAATAGACTATTGGACAAAAGGTTTAAAAATTCAAGAAAAAGCGGGTAACAAAAGAGGTGCTGCTATATCACTAAACAATATTGGTTTTGTTTATAGTAATTTGGGTGATACCAACGCTTTGGGTTATTTTAGAAAAAGTTTAAAACTACACAAAGAGATCGGCGACAAAAGAGGCGAAGCCTATGTGCTTAATAATATTGGCCTTGTATACGCAAACACCAACAATATTCCTAAAGCATTAGAATACTATGCCATCAGTATAAAAATAAAAGAAGAAATTGGCGACACCTATGGCTTGGCCGGTTCCTACAATAATTTGGGAACCATTTCAAATAAAAAGGGAAACTATTTAGAGTCAATAAATTATTTTACAAAAGGCTTAAACTTATATAAAGAAATTTCGAACAAAGCCGGCATAGCTTTAACCTATAATAGTTTAGCAGTTGCTTATTTAAGAAGTTCGCCTGCACAAAAAAACAGTTTACCTTACAAAAAAATTGCAATGGCCTATTGCGACAGTTCTTTGGTTATTGCAAAAGAGATTGGATTTCCGGTTAGTATTAGAGATGCAGAACATACTCATTCAAAAATAGATTCGGCTTTGGGTAATTTTGCGGGAGCATTTGAACATTTTAAACGTTATATTATTTATAAGGATAGTATAAACAACGAAGGCACCCGAAAGGCAAGTATCAAAAGTCAATTAAATTACGAGTTTGAGAAAAAAGAAGCCGTTATGAAAGAGCAACAAGAAAAAGAACGTATAGTTGCAAAAGAAAAAGATCGCTTTCAACAAATAATTATTTGGTCGGTTGTTTTTGGTTTGTTAATAGTGGGTGGATTTGCAGCCTTTGTTTTTCGTTCATTAAAAGTCACTAAACATCAAAAGCATATTATTGAAGAAAAACAAAAAGAAATTTTAGATAGTATCTATTACGCCAAACGCATTCAATCGAGTTTATTACCTACGGAAAAATACATTGAGCGTATCATAAATTCATCCAAAAAATAATTTATTGATACCTATTTGTTAATTTATTGCATAAACAAAAAATAAACTCCAAAATAACACTCAAAATCAATAAAAAAAGATGCTATTGTTTTGTTTTTTAGCATTTTATCGTAATTTTGATTACAATTTAAAAACTTAATGCCAATCATTTAAATAATACAAAAATGAAAAAACTTTTTACCCTATTTTTACTAGTAACCACAATAACTTTTTTCGCGCAAACGCCGCCGGTTATTGAAGCAACTTATTTTCCGGTTAAGAATACCAAGATCAAACAGGTTTGGGATATTACAACAACTTTAAACGTTCCAGCTTTTGGTGCAAATCAAGTATGGGATTATCGCACAACGAACAATCAATTTTTAAACCCAACAGATACCTTTGATTTTAAATTTTTAGCTCCCTCTTCATCCCCGTTTTCGCAATTTTTTCCAAGCGCTACTCACGTAACCTTTGTAAGAACACCATTATCTGGGCTTTCGGATTCGATATATGCTTATTGGGAAATTAACCAACAGGGTATGTTTTATTTAGGTGGTTATAATATTCAACCACAAGTGGATTCTTCAATTATTCATACAAAAAAGGAATTTTACGCGCCTGATAAAGCTAATTATCTTGGAACGTTTACAGATACAAGCTATTCCGTTGGATACGCTTCTAATTATAACAACTTAGGTTATAGAGCTAAAGTAAAAACTAGAAAAATAAAAACAAGTACATATGCCGGATATGGCACTTTACTTATCCCAAATGGAACATTTAACAATGTTGCCTTGATAAAAGAATTAACACAAGGAAAGGATAGTATTTTTGTTGATTTTTTAAATAACAACAACTACACCTTTTTTACCGTTAACACTAATTCATCTACCTATTTTCAATTCCTTAGAAACAATACATTCGGTTCTAATTTGCTAATGTATTTGGTGGGTAATTTTGGTGGTACCTCAATTGATTACGGTTGGTATACCTTACCAACTGATTTTGGTTCAATTACAGGAACGGTGTATACCAATACGTCAGAAACAACGCCGGTAACCAACGGCGAGGCTTATTTATATCGCGAAAATTCGAATTTTGCAAAAAACGATATTTTAGCAAAATCAAATTTGAGTGCCACTGGTAATTATAAATTTGACAGTATACCATATGGAGAATACCGTATAGCGGTTCGCCCTAACACTAATAACTATCCTAATTCTAAGATCACTTATTATGGTGATACTACCAACTGGATCGACGCTAACAGTATTATCACCACTACCACTACTTCTTTTGGTCACAAGATCCATTTACAATACCACCCTGCTCCAACTGGTTCTAATACGATCTCAGGGAAAATTGGCTTAGATCTTAATATCATGAGAACAACTGCAGGGGTCCTATCTGTAAAACCTATTTCGGGTATTGGTATCGTTGTTAAGAAAAATCCTAGCGGAAGCGCAGAAAGAGTTTTAGTTACCGATACGGCTGGGAAATTTAATATTGGAACTTTAAATGATGGCAATTATAAAATGTTTGTTGATATTCCGGGATTGCACCATACAGGAACGTATACTTTTTCTGTTAGTGGCGGAAACATCGTTAACAACCTTGATTTTACGGTTGGTACGGATTCTATTCATCCAAATACTTCACTTGTAAGTATTAAGGAGTTAAAAAATAATGCTGCCTCGTTTATTAATGCCTATCCAAATCCCTACAGTTCATTTGCAACTATTGTTTTAAATTTACCTGAATCTGCAAACGTTTTATTAGAAGTATACAACACCCTTGGTCAAAAAATTGAAACTCTTGATAATTCACAAAAACAAACAGGAATCTATAAATATACTTTTAGTGCTAAAAGCTTAAATCACAGTTCTGGCATGTATTTTATTAAGTTAACTGCAGGTAACAAAACCAATGTGCTTAAAATTATTGAGCAATAATTCTGTTTAATTATTAGGATTAAGCGTTCGGATGATTTTCTCCGAACGCTTTTTTATTAGCATAGAAATAAACCTTACCACCAATTTGCTAACTCAACAATTCTAAAGGTGATAACTATCACTTCCGGGTTAGGTTCTGCTTTTTTCTTTATTCGCTATAAATCAATTAGTTAAAATAAAATAAAAAGTTTAATTGTTTAAAAAAAAACCAATCGACCTAGGTAGTTAATACAATTTTTTTTTAACTTTGATAGTCCCTTTAAAAACTTACTATTCAAATTAATATGAAAAAATTATTTACACTATTTTTATTTTTATCCTCGATACAATTTTTCGCACAAACCCCTCCGGTAGTTGAGGGCACTTACTACCCTGTAAGAAACACATCCATTAAACAAGTTTGGGATACAACACTTGGGTCAATGTCTGTTCCGGCTATGGGACAAAACATGTTATGGGATTATTCAAATCTAAATGGCCAGTTTAATAATATTGCCGACACCTTTAGTTTTGCTTTTAAGGATCCTGCGCAAACGCCATATGCGTCTTACTTCCCTTCTGCAACGCACGCAACATTTATGAGAACACCTTTTAATAATGTTTCCGATTCACTTTACAGCTATTGGCAAGTTAACCAAAAAGGATTATTTAATGTTGGAGCTTATAGCAAAAAGAATGCGTTTGATACAGTTTTATATAATAACCCAATGGAATTCTTTGCGCCAAACCTTATTTATTATTTAGATAATTACATAGATACATCCCGCGCAGTAATTTATGCCAAAAAATTATTTGGACAAAGAGTGAAAATTAAAGAAAGAAAAATAAAAAACTCAATTGTTACAGGTTGGGGAACATTAAAACTTCCTAACGGCACATACAATAATGTGCTTGCGGTAACTGAAACCAGCAATTTAATAGACAGTGTATTTATCGATTTTTCTAA
Organism: Bacteroidia bacterium; assembly: GCA_022842625.1. Lineage (GTDB taxonomy): Bacteria > Bacteroidota > Bacteroidia > B-17B0 > Aurantibacillaceae > Aurantibacillus. Next base: position 26,817 of record JALHPG010000042.1, read on the forward strand.
CACTAATAATTATGTATTTGTAACTGCACAACCCTCAACTACTAAAAATTATCAGTTCTTAAGAAATAACACCTTTGGTTCAGCATACTTAATGTACTTAAGTTCAAATGCTTCTCAAACTCAAATTAAACACGGCTGGTATACTTTGCCTGTTGATTTTGGCACTATTACCGGAACAGTGTTTACAAATACTTTAGAAACAACTCCGGTAACTAATGGCGAGGCTTATTTATATCGCGAAAACTCAAATTTTGCTAAAAATGATATTTTGGCAAAATCAAATCTAAGCGCAACTGGTAATTATAAATTTGATAGTATCCCTTTTGGCGAATATCGTGTTGCCATCCGACCAAATACAACTATTTATCCCAATTCAAAAATAACTTACTTTGGAGATACTACCAATTGGATAGATGCAACATCTATTATTACTACAGGAACACTTTCGGCTGGGCATAAAATACATTTACAATACCACGCTGCTCCAAATGGCTCTAATACGATCTCAGGGAAAATTGGCTTAGATCTTAATATCATGAGAACAACTGCAGGGGTCCTATCTGTAAAACCTAT
>JALHPG010000043.1 GCA_022842625.1 Bacteroidia bacterium
GATGTTAGCAGCTGCAGAGCGCAATTTGCCAATAGTAGTGCCGGGTTGGGAAGATAGTACCATGGGTAATATTTTTGCATCGTATGTTATTAAAGGAGAAATTAAAGCAAGTACCATGAAAAGTGGTATTGAATATATGGCTTGGTTAGCAGCTTGGTATCCAAAAAACAGTGGTGGAAAAGGTGTTGGCTTTTTTCAAATTGGTGGCGGTATTGCCGGTGATTTCCCTATCTGTGTTGTACCAATGTTATATCAAGATATGGAAATGCATGATGTTCCTTTCTGGAGTTATTTCTGTCAGATCTCTGATTCAACCACATCTTATGGTTCTTATTCGGGAGCAGTGCCAAACGAAAAAATTACCTGGGGAAAACTAGATATTAATACACCTAAATTTATTGTAGAAAGTGATGCGACCATTGTTGCACCATTAATTTTTGCTTGGGTTTTGGGCTGGTAAACTAAATATATTTCGTCCCTACGGGACTTAAATAGGTTTATTTATCCATTCTATAATATTTGACTCCTAAAGGAGTCTTAAACAACTTGTTATTTGAAAGTCCCGTTAGGGACTTAATGTCTATAGAAACAAACAAATATTATTTTTCGAGTCCCGTAGGGACGATATCTTTCTCCTCTAATTAGATAAAATTAAAAATCCCTCTTTCAAAATTTGAAAGAGGGATTTTTTGTTTAAATAATTTTTTTGAAATTTGATAGTAACATTTAACTCACCTTCTCTACCCAATCGCCGTGTTCTTTTATCAAATCAATTAATTCGTCAACGGCAGTGTCTGAAGTCACATTTTTCTTTACTACTTCTTTTCCTTTGTATAAACTAATTTTGCCAACACCTGTGCCAACGTAACCATAATCGGCATCAGCCATTTCGCCCGGACCGTTTACAATGCAACCCATGATGCCAATTTTAATTCCTTTTAAATGGTCGGTTCGCTCACGAATTTTTTGAGTTGTTTCTTGCAGATCAAACAATGTTCTTCCGCAACTTGGGCAACTAATGTATTCTGTTTTACTAATACGAGAGCGCGTTGCTTGCAAAATTCCAAATGCTGTAGAGTTACAAACTTGTGTGCTCACACAATCCTTCTGCTTGATCCAAACACCATCGCCATAGCCATCTAATAATAAACCACCAATATCTGTACTGCTGTATAATTGAAATTTCTCTTCGTTTAAATTGGCGTAATTACATTTTATTATAAATGGTAATTGACAATCATTTAATTTTAGTTCAATTGCCATTCGCCTTAACTCAGGCATAGTGTGCTTATTAAAGGAATCAAAAACTAAACAAACAGTTTTTTCGTTTTTGATTTTTTGAATGAATTCATTTGTCAAAACTTCAATAGTTACTGCAACAAAATTTAATTCAGTTGATCTATCTTTTGTTGTAAAATATTCTTCACCACAAAATAATGGATAGCTTCTGTCTTTATTTTTCTCAGTTAACCAGCTTTGCGAATTGTAGATCAATCCTAATGTGCCGGGAATTTCAAAATTAATTTTATTATCACCTAAAAATAAATAATCAACTGCCATATCGGTTAAATTCCATTTATCCAATGGCACCGAATAATTATAACCTACACCAAATAAACTGGCAGCAGTCACTTCCGGCTTCATGCTATAATCTGCAATAACACGTGGCACGTTGTGGTTACCAATATTTATAATTTCTTTGGTAACGTTTCTATTAAACTCAAACGGATCGTATGGCAAATCCGTTGTAATTTCTTTTATTGCTTTATGTCCTTTCCTTTCAGAATATCTTTCTGCTAATAATTTTGCAACAGGAATTTCATACTCAGGTTCTTCTGTTAAAGAAACACGAATAGTATCCCCTAACCCATCTTCTAACAAAGTGCCAATACCAACTGCAGATTTTATCCTTCCATCTTCACCATCTCCCGCCTCGGTCACACCTAAATGCAAAGGGTAATTACGGTTTGTCTCAATCATTTTTGCAACCAACAAACGATAAGCCTGCACCATTACTTGTGTGTTACTGGCTTTCATTGAAATTACAATATTAAAATAATCATTATCCTCACATATCCTTAAAAACTCTAAAGCACTTTCAACCATTCCTAATGGCGTATCGCCATAACGACTAAGTATTCGATCGCTCAAAGAACCATGATTGGTACCTATACGCATGGCAGTGCCGTACTCTTTACAAATTTTCACTAAAGGCGTAAAACGATTACGAATTCTTTCTAATTCCGATTCGTATGCCGCATCAGTATAATCAATGGTTTCAAATTTTTTCTTGTCGGCATAGTTACCCGGATTAACACGAACTTTTTCAATTACCCTTGCCGCGAACTCAGCTGCATTTGGTGTAAAATGTATATCTGCACAAATTGGCGTATTGTATCCACGAGCAACCAACTCTTTTTTTATTACTTCTAAATTCTTTGCCTCGTTCATGCTTGGCGCTGTAATACGCACCAACTCACAACCAGCTTTGATCATGCGAATACTTTGCTCAACCGTGGCCATTGTATCCATAGTATCGGTGGTGGTCATGCTTTGCACACGAATAGGATTTAGGCCTCCCATTTTAAGATCGCCAATGTTTACTTCACGCGTTAAAAAACGAGAATATTCTGTTAAACTATTGCAGTATTTTTTTGAAGAATTCATGTTGTTAAGTAGAATAACAAAGATAACAAAAGAAAATGGCTTTTGTTGAGGGGTAAAACTGATTATTTGCCAATGAGGAAATGATATTACCAAAAGCATTGCAGAAATACCAAAGAAATAATAATACTCCTCTTTAGTTAAAACAGCTTGTTTATTAAACCAAATTCATTTTACATGTGAATAGTGCAACTCCTTTATAAAATTCTGTAATAAAATTGGATGTGATCTTATACATCTTTATAATATGAATCTTAGCCTAAAAATAGATACGAATAGACAAAAAATGATTTCGGTGATCGTTATAACAGTATTTGCTTTATTATTTTATCCCATAAAACATTTCGGACAGGCGCCAACACTTGGCACAGCTTCGAGCTTTGCCATTTTTACTAAAACCGGAGCCATCAGCAACATTGGACCAACAAACATAATTGGCGATCTAGGAACCGATGTGGGTGCCGTTACAGGGTTTCCGCCAGGAAATATAATTGGACAGGTTAATATTACAAACTCAATTTCATCACAAGCAGCAATAGATGTAGATGCAGCATATAACTATTTAACCGGTATTACTTGTGGCCTTGTTATTGGAACTACAATGGGCACTAACCAAACATTAACACCAAACGTGTACTGCCTTGGAGCAGCCTCTACTATTTCCGGAAATTTAATTTTAGATGGCTTAGGAGATCCAAATGCCTTATTTATTATTAAGATAAACGGTGCGTTAACAACAAGTGTTTTTTCAAATGTAATTTTAACTAATTCAACTAATGTATGCAATGTGTATTGGCAGGTAGATGGATTATTTAGTTTAGGGGATTACTCTAATTTTAAGGGCACTGTAATTGCCAATGGTGCAATTAATTTATTAGATAGTTCATCACTTGATGGCAGAGGACTTTCACGTGCAGGAGCAATTTCGTTAAGCAATAATACGATAACATTAAATTGCACTGAAGTGAATTTGCCAATTGAATTACTTTCGTTTAACTCTAATTGCAAAGATCAAAATGCTGTTTTAATTTGGAGTACTGCAACCGAAAACAATACTGATAATTTTATAATAGAACGCAGCAAGGATGCAATTGATTGGAAAAATATTGGTAAAGTTGAAGCAGCAGGCAATTCATATACTCTAAAAAATTATTCATATACCGATCATGAAACACTTGCACAAACTTCATATTATAGATTGAAGCAAACAGATCTTGACGGGAAATTTGAACATACATTTATTATTGCTTTTGAAAATTGTCAAAAAAATATAACGACATTAGAAATATATCCTAACCCCGGGAATGGATTGATAAAGTTATCCTTTGAAGGAGATAAAGAAACTTTCATTTCGTCAGCAGTGTATAATTCCTTTGGAGAAAAAATATTTAATTCAAATAAATACGAAACCGAAATAGACTTATCCGATAAAAGTGACGGGATATATTTTCTTCATTTTAACCTAGCTACAGATGTTATAATAAAAAAACTTATTATTGAATAAATGATCCATTGAAAGGATGAATACATTCCTAAATAGCTGCAATTTTATTTTAGTGCTTTAACTATCCTTCTTGTTATTGGCACCCAAATGCGTCTGCCCACATCTTCCGACAAATTTAAACAAATATTATCGCTCAAAAGTTTTGTTCGGTATTGAGTATTATCCTTATTTGATCCGGTTATTAAGTCACCAATATCTCTGTTATTTTTCAATTTTTCAGCACGTTGCTTAGAATTAAAACAATCCATAAGCTTTTTAGTTTTGTTTTTGGTGTCAATTATTTCTATAGTAACAGAACTTTCAACTGTATTTAATTCCACCTGCTGTCCGTTAAATGGCGATTTTGGATCGTTGATGGTTTCAATTTTGCTACTTTCGGTTACAACCAAACTTTTAACTTTTAAAATATAATCAGCATTTTCATCATTAAATTTTAAAGAAACATTTTTTGTAATAGCAGCTTCAGACTTAAAGCCTTTTAAAAAAGCAGTTGTAAGCTTTTCGGGAGATTGAAGATCTAAATATTTTATGTAATTGGCTTTAGCGTTCTTCTCAGCTAAAAAACTAGAATCGGATAATGAAACCGTAACCGGTTTAGAAATACCTTTTTTAAATAGCGTGCAAGCATTAACAGCAAAAAGAAAAATAGCTGCTACTAAACAACTTTTGTAATTATTTTTCATATTATTTGATCTCTAGTTCATCTACAAATATAAATGCATCTTCACCTTTCCCCTCGTGCCATTCGGGAAGTTTACCAAAATTTTTAGCAACAATTTTTATGTATTTAAAATTAACTTTTTGATCCAATTTCTTTTCAAATTTATGCGTTTGTGTTTTATAATCATCCGCACCTACAGTGTTTTGTAAACTATCTATTAAGCTGTAGTTTTTATTATCTAACGAACCATAAAAATAAATTGTTTTTGGAAATACTATCCAAGAACGTGTATCCTGTAAAGAATTTAAACTAATATAATTAATTTCTTTTTCAGTTTTCATATCTACAATGCACTCAAAATCTTGTGGCTGAAAACCCAGCCAGTTGCCTTTTCTCCAATCAATATCGCCATTAACACCGTCAATTAATGATTGTGGCCCATCTGCCGAATATTGAGCATTTGACTTTGATACTAATTCGATATCATAATTATATTTTAATTTAAAGTAATTTGCTTCGGTAACCACACTACTTTCATTAGTTGTAATAACCTTAGCCTTTACTTTTGTATTTGAATTAATAATAATTGGTTTTGAATATTGTGCCGAGGATAAACTTGGGACCTTGCCATCTAATGTGTAATAAATTTTTGAAAGCGGAGTTTTAACCGCATCCATACTAATTTCCATTTTATCTTTAAACACCTGTGAAGATGATCGTATGATTGGGGCAGCAATAATATCAACACCTACAACAGACGAAGTTGGTATTTCTATACCTCTACCATATTTATTTGGCTCCCCTGTTTTTGAATCATAAATATAATTCATTAAACCACCGCTCATAATAGTCTTGTGATCGATCGATGAGCGAAAAAGTTTTTTATTATTTAGGGTATATCCCCTTATAACGAGACCTTGGCCATGCTCATTTTGAATTGAAAAAACTTTACCATTCTCAAGGTTAATTTTTATGTTTTTAAAATTCGACTGTCCAAATACATACTGCGTAGAACCCGGACATACCGGATAAAAACCAAGCGAGCTAAAAACATACCAGGCACTCATTTGTCCGCAATCTTCATTTCCTATCAATCCATCAGGTGAATTTTTATAAAAATCAGTGCAAATTTGTTTAACACGACCAACGGTTTTTTCAGGGCTATCAACATAGTTATATAAATACGCCATATGATGGCTAGGTTCATTCCCATGAGCGTATTGTCCAATTAAGCCTGTAACATCAGACTGTTCACGGCCTCTTGTTTTTTCAGTTGTAGTAAATAATTCATCTAACTTATTTTCAAACTTTTGTTTTCCACCATGCAACTTAATCAATCCTTCAATGTCTTGGGGCACATAAAAAGAATAATGCCAGCTATTACCTTCGGTAAAATGGTTATTAATTTCATTAGGGTAAAAAGGCGATAGCCAGTTGCCGTTTTTTCTTGGACGCATGCAACCACTTGATGCATCAAATAGATTTTTATATGCAAGTGATAATTTAAGGTGTTGAAGAAATTCAACATTTTTATTGACTTTTTTTGCTATTTGGGCTACGCACCAATTATCATAAGCATATTCAAGAGTCTTGCTTACACTTTCACTTTCATCATCAATTTGTAAAAACCCTTGTTTATTAAAAATTGAAATACCATTAGAAGAATAGGTTGCCGCAGATCTTGCTGCTTTATAGGCTAAAAGTTGGTCAAATCCACCAATACCTTTTACCATTGCATCTGCAATAACAGAAACAGAATGAAACCCGATCATACAATCTGTTTCGTTACCCGAAAGCTCCCAAACAGGTAAACGACCAGATGCTTTATATTGTGCTAGAAATGTATTTATAAAATCGGATGTTCGTTTGCGTTCAATAATTGTAAACAAAGGGTGAAGTGCACGGTAAGTATCCCATAAAGAAAAAACTGAATAATTACTAAAGCCTTTAGCAGTTTGAACCTGACCGTCTCGTCCGCGGTATTGCCCGTCAACATCCATATTTAAAGAAGGGTGAATAAAACAATGATAAAGTGCAGTATAAAAAACGGTTAATTTATCTTTATCATCGTCAGTTACCTCAATTTTTTTGAGTTGTTCGTTCCAAACTTTTTCAGCCTCATATTTAAATTTGTCAAAATCCCAATGTTTTGCTTCAGCTTCCAAATTTTTTAAAGCGCCTTCCATATCTACAGATGAAATGGCGACTTTAACTAATAATGGACTTCCATCTGTTTGATCAAACTGAAAATTAGCGCCTTGAGCTTTTTCTTTCTTTTTAAAATTAAGGGTCGACCTAAATTCATTCTTAAAAACAAAGGCCATCTTTTTAAATGGTTTTGAAAAACGCATCACAAAATATATCTGTTGATCTTTTGCCCATGCCTCACTCATTCTGTAACCACCAATGGTTACGCTATCAATAACTGAAATATTACAATTGAGCGTTTTATCTCTGTGTAAAAGATCTAATATTACATTTGCCTCTGCCGTTTTAGGAAATGAATAACGGTGAATTCCTGTTCTCAATGTAGTGGTCAGCTCTACTTTTATTTTATCATCGTTTAATAAAACTTCATAAAAACCGGCACCGGCTTTTTCATTTTTATGCTCAAACTTTGAAGAATATATTTTGTTATCGCATGAAGGCACTCCTGTTGTAGGCATTAATAAAATATCGCCCCAATCGCTCACGCCTGTGCCACTTAAATGTGTGTGCGAAAAGCCGTAAATAATACTATCGCTGTAATGATAACCACTGCAACCATCCCAACTACCATCTATTCTGGTATCCGGACTTAACTGCACCATTCCAAAAGGCAAGACCGCACCGGGAAAGGTATGACCATGGCCGCCTGTACCAATAAAAGGATTTACATATTGGGAATAATTTTGAGAAGAAGCTTTAAAACTAAAAACGATTATTACAATTGCTAAAAAACGCATATGTAAATATACAAATTAATGATTTGACGAATTACTTGCCTCTAAACGAATACCCAATGAAGAAAATATTTTACTCGCTTTCCAGCCATAATAAGCCAGATAAACAAAGCATAGAACACCAACGCTATAACTTGCCTTGATCCCCAAAAGATCCGATCCTGCCAACCACCCCTGTAACCAGCTAATTAAACCTCCACCCATTATCATCATAATTAAATAACTGGCCCCTTGATTGGTATGTTTTCCTAAACCGGTAATTGCTAATGTAAAAATACAAGGCCAAAGTGTTGAACAAAATAAACCTACACTAATAAAAGCATAAACACTTACCAAACCTGTTGTAAGCATTCCAAAGATCAAGGCTGCAATGCCACAAACCGAAAATATAACTAATTGGCGTGCCGGATTTCCTTTACTTAAAATATCTGCGCCGATCATAATTAATATTACAAATGCATACGGATAAAAAACCGTTAAGTCGCTTTTTGCTATTGCATTCACTAATAAAAATACACCAAAAGCCAAATAAGGCATTAAAAACCTAAGTAATTGTTTGGTGGTAGGCTTAACATTAAATGCACCTGCAGAACTTGTCCAACGACCGATCATTAAACTAGCCCAAAATAAAGATACATAAGGAGCAGCATTACTCGTTTCAATATTAATGCAATGTTTCATATACTCAGGCAAGTTAGAAGCAGTAGCCACTTCAACACCAACGTAAACAAAAATGGCGATCATACCTAAAACCAATTGCGGATAATTTAATGCGCTTTTTTTGCTTGGAATATTTGAATCAACCTCAACACTTTCATCAACATTAATTTTGTTAGGAAGCGATGAATATTTAAAAATTATTGCTACCAATAAAAAGGCGGCTCCCAAAATTAAATAAGGAAATTTTACAGCTCCAATATCATCTAATTTATTACCACTGCCAACTGCGCCAAAAATAGCATAACTAATAACTAAAGGACCAATTGTTGTACCAATATTATTGACACCACCCGCCAAACTCAATCGCTGCGAAGCTTCCTTAGGGTCGCCCATTACAATGGCCAAAGGATTTGCTGCAGTTTGTTGTAACGAAAAACCAAGAGCAACAATAAACAAACCGGTGATCATTAAATTAAAAGAAACCAATTGAGCTGCAGGATAAAATAACAAAGTACCAATTGCAGAAATACATAATCCTAAAGCAATACCATTTTTATATCCGATCTTATTTAAAATATCGCCACCATAAAGCTTTGAAATACCAATGTATATAATAGAACCAACGGTATATGCCAAATAAAAAGCAACAGATATCAACTGACTTTGCCATTGTTCTAAATTTAATTTTTCCTTAAAAACCGGAATTAAAATATCATTACTGGCGGCAACAAAACCCCAAAAAAAGAAAACAGAAATTAAGGTAACTAAGGCCGATCTATTGGTTTGCATATATTATACTATTTAGTTTTACCGAATATATTTTAATTATCCCTTAGTTCATTTATAAAAATGCCCAAGTTGTTAACGTGCTTGTTTTAATTTGTGTAAATTTGCCATTGTTTAAAATCATAAGATGCAACTACTTACACCAAACAATTTTGCCGATTACGAATTAATTGATTGCGGCGACTTTGAAAAACTTGAACGTTTTGGTAAATACATTACTATACGCCCCGAACCACAAGCCGTTTGGCCAAAAATATATTCTAACCAGGAATGGGAAAAACTGGCGCATGTAAAATTTATCCCACGATCATCCAGCAGTGGTGACTGGAAAAAATTCAAACAAATGCCCGATCAATGGACAATTGATTATGCTCCATTAAAACTGACATTTAGATTAGGATTAACATCCTTTAAACATGTGGGAATATTTCCTGAACAGGCAGTAAATTGGGATAAAATTTATTCGTTCTTAAAAGATAAACCAAAAGCAAAATTCTTGAATTTGTTTGCCTATACAGGTGGAGCATCTATAGCTGCGAAAGCTGCAGGAGCAGACGTAACACATGTAGATAGCATTAAGCAAGTAGTTACATGGGCAAATGAAAATATGAAGAACTCTAATCTGGATAATATTAGATGGTTAGTGGACGATGCTTTAAAATTTGTAAATAAAGAAGTAAGAAGAGGTAATTTTTACCAAGGCATTATATTAGACCCTCCGGCTTTTGGCCATGGGCCAAACGGCGAAAAATGGAAGCTGGAAGATAATATATCTGAAATGATAAACGGAGTGCTACAGATATTAGATCCGAAAGAACATCTCTTAATTTTAAACGCATACTCATTAGGTTTTTCGGCATTAGTACCCGAAAATTTATTAAATCCGTTTGCGCAAAAAAACAAATCTAAACTGGATATTGGTGAATTGTATTTAAATGCAAAAAGCGGAGTGAAATTACCGCTTGGGGTTTGGGGAAGTTTAATAAAAGAAGCTTAATTCTTTTATGAAAAAAACTCTAACCTGCTTATGCATCTCATTACTTCTAGTTTCTTGTTCGCACCGTATTAACCGTATTGGTTATTCTGTAAAAAAATCAGAACATTGGGATTGTGATTTGCCAATAAAAAAAATTGTTACTGCAGATACATCTTACCAAAAAATAGCAGAAATTCAGTTTGGCGAATGTAAAAATTCGAAAATAAAAACAGAAGAAGATGTTGTTTCAATTATTAAAAAAGATGGCTGTGCAATTGACGCTGAATTTGCAATTATAAATAAAGAAAACAATTCAAGTATAGAAAATGTATGCTATCAATGTAGCGCAGAATATTACGTAAAGAAAAAAACAATAGTAAATAGTCCGGATTTTAAGGTTAAGGGCGCTGAATATAGGCTTGATCATAAAGAAATTGCGCTTTTAAGCGTTTTAACCGGTATATTAATTGTATTAGCTTTTTTAATTTTCGATGCTCGTGTCTTATAAAGAAATTATTTAAATTTTTTTAAGCAAAACATTATTTATGACCAACATTTGTTACAGAATATTGAATGTGAATACAATTATTTAAACAATTAAAGTCTAACACAGATAACGCAAACGTCATCGACCTGTTCTAAATTACCTTTCCATTTTTGAAACTCAGTATCCAAAAACACTTCTTTATCATTTAATGTATAATTAAGTGTTTCTGTTAGCCAACCTTTAAAACGAGAGATCATCAATTTTTTTCCGGCCGAATGTTTATCGTTAGCAGCTAAACCACCAAACTGATCAGCAAAGCCATCAGAGAACAAATAAAACTCTTTTATATCCTTAATATTTAAAACGTTTTGTGTAATGTCAATTGCCTTAATATGAGAACCTCCTATTGGGGTTTTAGTTGGTTTAACTTCGCACAATTCATTTACCTTATTAAAGTATAATAACGAACGATTTGCCCCTGCATAAAATAATTCATCATCTTTTAAAACAACAATTGCCGCATCCATCCCATCGCGATTTTGAGAATCATTTTGATCTTGTTTTAAAGCCTGACGCAATTCAATGTGCAATGTTTGTAGAATTTCTTTAGGTTCAAAAATTTTATTTTCGTGAATGATCTTATTTATCAAGTTGCTGCCAACCATGCTCATTAAAGCGCCAGGCACTCCATGACCAGTGCAATCAGCCATAAATAAAATTTTTCGATCATTTATTTCGGTCACATAATAAAAATCGCCACTAACAATATCTCTTGGATGATAGATCACAAATGAATCGTTAAAAACAGATTTAAAAAAATTCATTTCAGGTAAAATGGCTGTTTGAATTCTTTTGGCATAATTAATACTATCAATAATATCTTTATTTTTTTCTTCAATAATTTTCTTCTGCTCTGTTATCTCATGCGTGCGCTCAATAACCTGCTCTTCCAGCATGCTTTTTTGATTTTCGAGGATTTTTTGTTTTTCTTTTTCTTGCTCGATCGTTTGAGCCGAAAGCTCTTCAACCTCAACTAATTTTTGACTAAGTGACCGGTTAGTTAAAGAAATTTGATAGGAAAGAAAAATGGTGATACTTACCGGGATACTAAAAATACTTAATAATATTAAGAAAAGAAAAGCCAAACCTAATTCATAATTGTCGGTTTTGGCATTTATTTTAAAAACAATAAAAAATAAAATAATAATTATTAAGATCAGAAAAAACGAGGTGCCGATTCCAATTATTTTAACGCCTTTAATTTTTTGCTTAATTGCAATTACAATTGACCGAATTGTTTCGATTACTGAAGCCGTTACCAAAACAAAATAAGCTCCTCCAAAAAAAGGCATATAGAAAAACATAAGGAAAACGGTGATAATAAATAAACCTGTAAAAGAATAATACCATTTTGGAAATGTTAATTTGAAAAAAGACCTTATCATAAAAGGAAGCAAGGTGAAAATTAATGCAGGTGCCAAAGCAATGCTAATACTCAAGATGTTTCCAATATTTGCATAAAAAGCAAATGTTTTCACTACAGACGCCCCACCTATAGTGGCGGCAGTTAAACAGAACAAGGCATAATATAAATTAGCCTTCTCCTCCTTATAAAATAAATAAATAATAAAGTGAACGAAAGCAAGAGAGAAAAAGAACACGCCAATAATTATTCCAAAAGCGAAACTTGTTAAGGTACTTGAAAATAAATTTTCAAAAAGATCATTGCTTTCTTCCAACTTTATCTTGAGTCCAAATGCATTTTCCCCTCTGTCATTAAAACTTTCATCAATATGATGGTTACTGTATCGAATAGCTATTAAATAATCTTTACCCGGCACAAATGGATAGAAGATTCTTTGGATCCTACTCGATACTAGTTCTTCAGTATCTTCATTATCTGAAACCGTCCCATAACTATCTATCAATTTTCGATTGATATAAATTTCAGCCGCTCCATTAATTTCTACAGATAAAGAAAACGACTGATCTTTTAATGCGCTATCCAGCCTTATCTTCTTTCTGAACCAAATAACGGACTTAATTTTTTTTATATCAAAACTATCCTTCTTAAAATAAGGAGAATTTAAAAAAATGTTGGATGAAGGGTAATTAGTGTCCTTAATACTTGAATTATCTTCATTAAAGAATTCCCAGTTAGTTAAATAATATCCATGCTTAACATCAAGTGAGTTATCGATAATTACTTGCGAAACGCCTTGGTAATTATTAAAAATAATAAGTATTAATATCTTGGCGAGTAAAGCCTTATATATATTCATTTACCTAAAAATACATAAAAATGATTAAAAACAAACAATTAAAATAAACCGAATTAAAACGAGGCAAAAAAACCTAATTAAATGTTTTTAATAATACAAAAGCTGCCCAAAAATAGGGCTCAGGATATTTAAGCTTTACATCAAGTTGCGCAGTTCTAAAGGCAATTTCAACATTTTGAGATTGGGCGTAATTTTTATAAAAAGAAGTCATTAGTATTTGTGTAGCCTGATCATCTACCGGCCATAAACTCATAATAATATTTTTTGCCCCTGCAATTGTAAACGAACGCTGCAATCCCGCAACGCCTTCGCTTCCCATCTCATCACCCAACCCTGTTTGGCAAGCAGATAACACAACAATATCCGTATTAGTAAGGTTCAATAAAGAGGCTTCGTAAGCAGTAACCACACCATCATTTTCGGAATTTCTATTTAAAGTATCTGCCGTTGATGGACCGGCGCCTGCAAGAATTAATCCAGACCTTAAAAGTGAATTATCTTTTATGGCCGAATTCTCGAAACCTAAAAAGAGTTTATCATCGCTTTCCAGTCCCTTTAAATAAAAACCATGAGTAGCAATGTGCAAGATCTTTGGAGAGTTAACTTTTCTCAAATTTTGTTCGCTGGCAAATTGCTCTGTGTAACTTTCGGTTTTCCAATTTTTGCTTGTTAAACTTTTTGCAATTTCTTCCACTTCTGTTTTAGTTCCCGGAAGTTTTGAAAGATTGGTTAATCCAAAACGTTTGGCAGTAAGTTGACTTGATTCAATGATATTATTTGATCTGTTTAATTTAAAATCGTAATCATAATCCGGGTAACCAAATAGTTCTGCTGTTAAATTTGGATTTAAATTATTTTTTTCATTTTTAGAAATAGATCCCAAATTAGATATTTGATAAATTTCAAGATCCTCAATTAAATATTTTTTTGTTGATGAATTATACAATCCTAGAAAACTCAGTTTATGAAATATTCCATCAGAACTTATATAAACTCTAGTGATTCCTTTTAAAGAGTTAGTTAAAGGTTTCATAAAAATAGTGTAACTTAAACTATCCTTTATTTGCTCATCAATACTCTTTATATAATTTTTAAATTTCACATCTTCTAAATCGTCACCATTTTTATAAACAATAAATTCAGGTTCTGTCAATTTGTTTTTAATTACCAAAGCACCATATTTTATAACACTTTGCGAATCATTAATATTTTCATTCACCTTAAATATCTCGATGGCAGCTTCATTATCATTTAAGTTTTGTTTTATCTGTTCAAAGCTGGCAGCAGTAGTTCTTGTAAAGTTTTTTACTTTTGATTTCAATTGAACTTCGAGATCTGAGGTTTTTTTAAATAATTCATTATTATCAAAAACAGGCTCAATTGATTTGTAATTATTTAAAAGTTCGTTTTTTGCCATTAGCCAGTTTTGATAGATCTTTTTAAGATCCTGATCATTACTCTTCTCTATTTCATTTTTTAATTGTGCCGACCTGTTGGCTAGCAAAGATTTTAGCTGTAACTGATATCTTACTGCTCGTTTTAAATGTTCTCCAAAATTTTGTGTTGGCTTATTTAATTTATAATTGATTAAATAAATATTATAACTTTCAAAAACAGGAGTTATGAATTGAAGATACTCCATTTGATTCTCTTCACTCATGGCATTAAAGTAATCGTTAATTTGAGCCGAATAATGATCCAAACATTCAAAATACAAAGGAGTTGCCTCTTCAAAACGACGCTGTAAAGAATAAACCTCTGCTAAAGACAATTGTGCCTGAGCAAACAGATCATGTTTACGACCCAGATTTTTTTCGACTAAAAACAAAGCTTCTTTTAAATTGGTTTCTGCTTTTTGTAATTGATTTGTTTTAAGGTATAAACTAACCGATGAGATCAAAAAAGAAGAATATCGGAAATGAGTCTTACCAACGCTGTTTTCAATAATTTTTAGCGCCTTCTCTTTATAGTCAATTGCCAAAGGATAATTTTTTAATTGCAAATAACAGAGTGATAGATTATTTAAAGAATTAGCATAACCCTGATGCTGTTCGCCAACAATTTGCAGGTAAATATCCTTGGCTTGTAAATTTTTCTCAAGAGATTCTTTATAATAGCCTGCATCAAAATAAACATTAGCTAAATTGGATAAGGCATTGGCATAATTTTCGGTATTAACACCAAAGCGTTGTTTCCTTATTTCTAAGGCCGATAGTAATAATTCAGATGCCTCTCCAAATCTTCCTAAGATCCGTAACAGATCTGCCTTATTACTTAAGGTACTGCAATAAGATTCTGTAGTAGTTTCTTTATTTGCTCTTCGAATTTCTAAAGAATTATTAAAACTCTCTTCGGCTAATTTTGGCTGACTACTATTTTTATAACACAATCCTAAATTATTTTCAATTGTTGCAAGCAGATCTCTGTCTTTTATTTTATACTTATAATATAGTTTTTTTGCGTTTTTTAAATTATTGATGCCAAGATCAAATTCACCGATCTCTCTGTAAACATCACCAAGATTAGAGATCTGAATAACATGACCAAGTGTATCTCCTAAAATAAGTAACTTATTTTCTGTAATAATTCGGCTATAAATATCAATGGCTTCCTTATAATTTCCTGTATTTTGATAAATGATGGCATCACAATTCAACAATCCAATGTAACGCGAATTGTTTTCGCCATCTAAAGTTTTATAATAAAACAGCAATGCATCAACATAGGGTTTAGCATCTTTATATTTTCCAAGATCGATCAACAGGCGCGTGTAATCGTAAAAAATACCGGTATACTCTCTACTGGATTGTCCGTATACGGCTGCCATGCCAGCCATGCATTTAAGATAGTATTTTTCAGCTTCTAATAAATTATTTAAATTGTAATTAAAAACAGCCAAACTTAATTCGGCAATATGTTTTAAAGAAGTATCTTTTGCTTGTTTAGAAAACTCATACGACTTTAAATAATTTTCTTCTGCCTTATCAAATTTAGATTGATTGTAATAATTGTTTGCAAGCAGACTATATAACTGAGTTGAATTATCGGCAAATTGCCCCAACTGATCTTTGTATCTTGAAATAAAAGCTTCTGCTTCATTTATAGAAACAGATGTTCCTGCCTCTATTTTTTTGTTCAAAGCATTCCAATCCTTTTGATAGTTTTGCCCAGTTAAATTATTAACTAAAAGAATGAAGATTATTATTTTTAATTTCACAAATCAAATTTAACCAAACTTTTAATGTATGAATAAAGTATTTTATCTATCCACCTGCGATACTTGCAAACGAATAATTGATGAATTAGGTTTAAAACAAAAACAATTTCAATTTCAGGATATAAAAACAGAAAAAATAACTACAGATCAATTACAAGAATTAAAAGAAAAGGCGGGCTCCTACGAAGCGTTGTTTAGTAAGATCGCTCGCAAATACAAGGAGTTAAAGCTTAATGAAAAAACATTAACAGAGGAGGAAATGAAAAAATTGATCTTAGATGAATATACTTTTTTAAAACGTCCTATTATCTTAATTAATGAAAAGATCTTTATTGGTAATTCTAAAAACACCATTTTAGAGGCAAAAAAAGCCTTATAACTAAAAAACCCCGTTCAACTATTTTTGAACGGGGTTTTAAAATTTAATAAAGCTTATCCTTCAATATCTTCTTCAATAGCATCTTCTTTTGCTTTTCCGGCTTTTACTTTTGCTTTATGAGCATCGTGCTTGTTTTTTTTGATCGTTTCAAATTTTGTTTTTTGCTCAGGTGTTAAAAAACCATTAACAGTAGCCTCAAAAGCGTCGTTATTTGCTTTTGCTTGATCGCGTAAACCTTTTCTTTCTTCAGGAGTTGTAGATCCTTTAAGTTTTTCGCGAATAGGCTGATTAGCCATGATGCGTTTTAAAGCAGCAACTTCCCAATCTGATTTTTGCGTAGCGTTAAGACCTAATTTTTTTTCAGCCCAGTTTGCTCCGTTTTTTGCTCTCTCTTCAGGAGTTTGATCTTTCTTTTGTTGTTTCTTTTCAGTCTTAGCCATAGTGGCATCCTGAGCATTGCTTAAAGTAGTTAATCCTGCTACTAGTGCAATTGATAAAATTATTTTTTTCATATACTTCTGGTTTATTTTTTTATTTGACGAATCTAAGTTAAAAAGGTTTAACTAACATTACTAATTTATTTCATAATTGTTATTTTCATTCTAATATCCTCTATTGGTCTATCACGTTTATCTGTTTTTGCTGCCGCGATCTTATCAATTACCTCTATTCCTTCAATAATTTCACCAAAAACAGTGTAAGTTCCATCCAAATGAGGGGTACCTCCAATTGTTGTATATGCTGAAATTTGTTCGGCATTAAACTTATATTCAGGAGTTTTAATATGTTCTTTTTTAATATGATCTTCAATTTCTTTATTCACTAATTCAGCGCTATCCAACTTATTTTCTGATTTTAACCTATTATAGTTAGATTTTAATTTTTTCCCTTCATCAGTTTTCATAACCCCCCTTGCACAATTCGTGTAATGTGTTTTATTTATCCTTTCTTCATACTTTTTCAAGTCCTCAAGAGTTCTTTTTTTTCCCATTACAATATAAAATTGTGATGCACTTGATTCAAATTTCGGATTAATATCATCGCTTTCTCTTGCTGCTGCTAGTCTTCCTTTTTTATGAATTAGCTTGGAATTAAATTCTGCCGGAATAGAATAACCCATATCGCCATGTCCTAATGAGTCACCCTGCTTTGCATACTTACTTATTAGGTCTCCACCTTGGATCATAAACCCATTTATAACACGATGAAACAATAGAGAATCAAACACATTTTGGTTAACTAACTTTAAAAAATTTGCCTTATGCAAAGGTGTTTCTTCAAATAGTTTTACCTTCATTTTTCCGTAAGCGGTCTCAATCAAAACTGTTTCTTTACTCAGTGTTTGAGCATATGTACTAATTAAAACAAGATTTAGGCTAAAAATCAGAATAATAATCTTTTTCATTTAAAATAGTTTACTTATATTTGTTTAGCTAATATCACCATTATTTTAATGGTTTTTTGGCTGTGTTTCTAAATGAACAAAAAAAATATTTAACTATGAAACCAATAGCATTTATTATTGCTGGATTTTTATTCGCTTTTCTTATTCTTACAGGGTCATCTTGTGAGAAAAATACTGACTGTAAGGCTACTATCACAGTCGTTGATTCAACTGGTATACCCGTTAATAACGCTGCTGTTTATTTATACGCAACAATAAAAACTTCAAGTGGAGGCACAGTTACTGCCGATGTTAAAGCAAATGCAACTACAGACTCGGGCGGAGAAGTGAAATTTACCTTCAAATTACCTGCAATTTATGATATTAGGGCTACTTTTATTACTACAACAGCCCCTACCAAAACTCTTGTAGGCACCGGCATTATTAAATTAGAAGAAGGAAAAGGCTCTAATAAAACAGTAACCTTAAAATAATCAAATTTTTATCAAATTTCATCAAAAGCCATTCTTTATCGAATGGCTTTTGTTTTTTAAATTAATATTGTTTACATTGAAGTCTTTATTGGTGAACAATCATAAGTCCATATTTAGTTATTTTTTAATTCTACCACTTACACTACTTTTGTCTCAATGTGGATCAAAGGAGCGTAAAATAAGTGATGAGGAAGGGATTATTGAATTTTCTGCAAATGCAGTGGATGAAAAACATCCGCTATTTGGCTTAGCGCCAAATTCAGCAACATTAAAATACAAAAAAGAAAAATTTGCCCTAGAAATGAGTTCAATGGGCATGTTTAAAACAATCATTATTGGGGATACTAAATCCAAAACCGTAATTCAAACCGTTAAATTTTTAGACATTAAGCAGGCCTACGTAGAAGGTGAAAAGGATATTATTGCCGACAATCTTAATTATCCGATTAAAATAGAAGAAACCCAAGAAACTAAAGAAATTATTGGTTTAAAAAGTCATAAGATCAAAGTAACCATGGCAAACGACCCTAATGTTAGTTTTGATGCCTGGTATACAAAAGATTTGGGTATGCCTGAATGTAATAGTTTAAACCCTTACTCATTGGTAAAAGGCGTTTTATTAGATTACAGAGTCAAAAAAATGGGTTTAGAGATGCACTTTGTGGCAAAATCAATGAATAAGGTTGAAGTACCAGAGAGCTCTTTTGAAGTTCCTTCATCTATGAAATTGGTAAATAAAGCTGAAATGGCAAAAGTTTTCTCAAACTAAATTATTCATTTCCCGTAAATTTTTGAGGATTAATCTATTGCTTACCTATAAAAAGCAGCACCTTTTATTTTTAATCTTAATTATATTTTATACATTAGCCGCCGACTATTTTGACGACTTTTAAATTTATATCTAAATACCTTACCTTCATCATCGCAATTTTGCTTTGCACCTCTTGTTCGACCGATAAAACCGGTGGTAAAGAAGAGGGCATTATTGAATTTGATACAAAAGCAATTGATGAACAGCACCCACTTTATGGTTTAGCGCCTAGTTCGGCCACATTAAAGTATAAAAAAGAAAAATTTGCCATGGAAATGAGTACTATGGGTATGTTTAATACAGCAATAATTGGTGATACAAAAACAAAAACTGTAGCTCAAACAGTAAAGTTTATGGATATTAAGCAAGCTTGTATTGAAACTGAAAAAGATATTATTACTGATAATTTAGATTACACCCTTAAGATCGAAGAAACTAAAGAAACAAAGCAAATAATTGGTTTAAAAGCGCACAAAATTAAGGTTACTATGGCTAACAACCCTACTATTACTTTTGACGCATGGTATACTAAAGAATTGGGATTAGAAGATTGTAATGTTCTAAACCCATACGCGCAAATCAAAGGAGTGTTATTAGATTACCGGATTAAAAAAATGGGTTTAGAAATGCATTTTATTGCTAAATCTTTTAAAAGTATTGAAATACCTGAAAACACTTTTGAAATTCCTGCCTCAATGAAAATTGTTTCAAAAGAAGAAATGGCTAAGTTTTTTGCCAACCTTCAATAATAATATCCACTCGTACTTTTACACAATTTTAACACTAACTATTTAATATCTTGGTATTATATTTGAATACGATAATGATAAACTTTAAAACTAATAAAATGAAAAAAATAATCACTACAGCTGCAATATTATTTATATCAGCTTGTGCAATTGCTCAAGATAATTACACTGTTAAAATGAACATGAAAATTGAAGGTTTACCACCTGAATATGCAGGTTTTGGTGAGCAAGAAATGGTAAATTATGTAAAAGGCGACAAATATAAAAATGAGATCAGTAGTATGATGATGACTTCTGTGAGCGCTTTTGATGGCACAAAACTTACGTCCATAACAGAACAAATGGGTAACAAATCCGGCTTTACTGCAACTAAAGAAGAATTAGAAGCTGCAGATAAAAACGAAAAAGCAGAAGCTAAACCAAAAATTGAATACACTTCAGATAAAAAAACAATTGCAGGTTACGAATGTACTAAAGCCGTGGTAACTTCAATTGGTAAAGACAAAAAAGAAAATAAAATGAATGTTTGGGTTACTGAAAAAATAAAATCTTCTCAGGCTCAAGGTAAAAAAAGAGGCGGAAGAGGAATGATGATGGATCTTGGTGATTTAAAAGGCTATCCTTTAGAAATGGAAATGAGCCAAAGTCAACAAGGAATGGATATGAAAATTTTAATAACAGCAACAGAAGTTTTAACTACACCTATTGATGATGCCACTTTTACTGTTAGCACAGACGGCTACAAAATGATGAGCTACAAAGAAATGCAAGAGAAAATGAAAGCTGCAAAAGAAGAAAAATAAAAACTAAATATTAAAAAAAGCCCTTCGAATATCGAAGGGCTTTTTTTATGAAATTATTTTTTCGCTAAAAATTATATTATTCTCTTCCAGCTCCTTTAACAACGGCAAATAAATTTCTTTTCGTATTGGAATTTGAACACCGCTTAAACTAAATTTACCGGTTAAAAAATTCTTAACTGTAATAGCTAATGGCAAGCCAACGGTTAAGGCCATTCCGGTATGATTTTGATCTTTACCAATAACCACTAATGAAGAATTTAATTTTTGATTATTTTTTCCGGGTAAAGAATATTCAAACTCGTGTTGCATAACGATCATATCTTTATCGTTTGCCTTAAGCTTCCATTTCTCCTCTAATAAAGCCTGTATTAATTGTGCGGGTGTTCCTTCCGGTAATTCAATTTTTTTATTCGAAAACAATTCTAAATAATCCATTTTCTTTTCTATTTCAGCATCCCAAGCTGAACCCATGAAGTTTTTTAAGCGCTCTTTTAGATCTGCTTTAGCAGGAGGTAAAAACGAAGCCAATAACGAAGAATAAGTCAATTTGTTTGCATGAGTAATTTTTGAAGAATCATCTGTTAATCCCAACTTCACAAACACATTCCATGCCTTACAATAACCATGCTGACGGAGTGTTCCGCGAATCATGGTTTTAATATTATTTAACCCATAAGAATCAATATAACCAATACTATCACGGTTCGCATAAGCATCAAACTTACCATAACCCTCCATTTCAATAACATTAGTTTCGGAATACAACCGGTTGTAGGGAAGAAATTTTAGCTCGCCATCTAATAAATATTGTGCGGTGCCTTGTCCGGCCAAAATAACATTCCTGGGGTTCCAGCTAAATTTATATCCCCACGGATTATCATTACTTTCAGGAGCTACCAAACCTCCACAATACGATTTAAATGAAATTATTTCACCGCCCTGGTGTTTGATCTCATCAATTAATTTCATGGCGCTTGCATGATCAATTCCCGGATCTAGACCACACTCGTTCAATAATAAAATATTTTTACTCTTTGCTTCTTTATCTAAGGCCAACATATCTGCACTCACATAACTGGCAGTTGCCATATGTTTACCAAATTCAACACAATCTCTTGCCACATCGCCATGCATAAATGCAGGCAACATAGAAATAATAAAATCATGGTCAGCAATTACAGCACGACGTTTTTCTTCATTCTTAATATCAAAACTAATTGCAACGCCATTTGGCTGACCCACTATTTTTTCCTGAGCTAACTTAATATCAACATCGGCCACAGTTATTTTCCAATCATAAGCTGCAGAGTTTTTTAGTAAATAATCAATTAACGAAACTGTAGAGCGCCCTGCCCCTATTATTAAAATTTTTGTCATAAGTTGTAAAGTTACAATTTTGCAAATATTATTCCCCGATTAAAAATCAACCTTCACATAAAATAATGGTAAAAACCCTAATTGGTAATTCTTAATTAATGGGTCGGCATTTATGTTAGCCGGATCTGGTGCATAACTTAAGGCTAAAATGTTTTTAGTACTTAACACATTAACCAGATCTAAAGCTATTTCTGTTCCAATTTTTTTGCCGTTAATTTTATAAGCAATTTTAAGATCTAAACGATTATACGGAGCAAACTGCAAAGTATTTACTTTATCATCCTGCGCAACAACATCCATAACAGCATTGCTTGCAGCAATATTTACCGGAGAATATCTTTTACCGCCACCGTAGGTAATTTTAGTTCCAAAGCTGATGGTATTCTTCTTTTCTTTTCCAACGCCATACTCTAATCCTGCTAATAAATTCATCATATAATTTCCGTTAAAATCTGTATTAGCCGTTTTACCATTACTGGCTGTGTATTTACTATCAAACAAACTGCCACTAAACATAAAAAAATAATGTTTGTGAAATAATTTTTCAACGGTTAACTCTATGCCATAATTATATCCTGTTCCATTATTAACCATGGTATAATTCGGAAAAAAACGATTAAATGTTGCTCCTCTGTTAAGTGTTGAAACACTTGAGGGTACAACATAAACAGGCACATTCCACAAATATTGATAATACAACTCGGTTTTAAATTTCAAATATTTTGTGGCAAAATAATCATAACCAAAAACAACATGCTGACTTTTACTAAAATCCAGATCTTTATTTGTTAACGCTTTATTTGTATTCGGAATTAATACTCCATTATTTACAATGCTATCAGGCACAGCAAAATATAAATAGGTAGATTGCATTTGACTATGCAACCCGTATGCTAAACTTAATACCTGGTTTGGCCTGAACTGATAACGCAAACTTGCACGCGGCTCAATACTGTATTTATTATTTAAGGTAAGGTATTGGGTAAAAACACCCGTGTTTGCACTTAGCTTCTCATTAAATTTATGCACATAACTTATATAAGGCTGCAATAAATAAAAACTCTCTTTTGAATTGATCCGTGTTTTGTATGGCTTATTTTCAATAGCCAAAGCGATGGTGTCGTATAAAGAATTTATTTTTACCTTATCAAAAAAATCTATATCAATTCTATTGGCAAAAAACCCGGCTTTAATGCTGTTCTTTGGATCTATTTTACTTTTAATGTACCAAGCCAATGTAGATTTTCCTTCATAAAAATCGTAACCTAACATTTGTGGTATAGTATCATTAGGTTTAAAATTATCATCTCTTAAAACCAAAAAATGGTCAACATTTAAAGTTTGTACGCCATAAGCAATACTGGTTTTCATAACCGTTCTGCTGTTTAAAGCATACACATTGTTAATGATACTTACGCCCATTTTTGAATCAAAATATTGATCTTTTGTTTGATCGCCATACAGCTCTTTTGGTCTTGTTGTTTGTTTACTTAAAATAATTTTAATGGTACTTGCACCACCAATGCCGCTGAATGAAAACACACCGGCTTTTTTTGTTGGAAAATTAAATCTAAAAGCGCCATCCTGGTATTGAGGAATGGCACTTGTGCCCAACTTAATATTTAAAAAAGACAATAAGTTTAAAGTAGAATATCTGTAATTAATTAAATAGCTGCTACCTGTTTTTTTATTGATGGGTCCTTCAAGAGAAAGTTCTGTTCCTAAAATACCAAATTGAAACGTGCGCTCGTGTTTTTCATTATTACCGTTTCGCATTTTAAGATCAAACACTCCTCCTAAAGCATTTCCATAATTTGAAGGAAACGCCCCAGTGTAAAACTCGCTGTTTGATAAATATTTGTTATTGATAATTGCTGTTGGTCCGCCTGCCGAACCTGCAACCGCAAAGTGATTTGGGTTCGGAATATCAATATCCTCTAAACGCCATAATAAACCTGCAGGACTGTTTCCTCTGATCACAATATCATTTCGCGCATCATTTGTACCTTGCACTCCTGCAAAGTTTTGCGCCATACGTGCCGGATCTTGACGCGAACCGGCATAACGTTCTGTTTCCTCAATACTAAACGATTTCATATTTACAGATTGCATCGTATTAACAACGTCTGTATCATTGGAAGCTTTTACTTCTACTTCAGCTAATCCAACCGTGCTTTCTTCCAGCTCCATATTTAACACAACCTCTTTTCCGGAAGTAACAATAACATCATTAACAGGAACTGAGCTATATCCGGTATACATAAACAAAAACGACTGGCGACCAACCGGCACACCAGGCATTTTAAAATACCCATCATTATTAGCAGTAACAACAGAATTAGTTAATGCTGACTTTAATTGAACAATAGCTCCCGGCAAACCAATACCGGTAACTTTATCAACTACTTTGCCTTTTACAGTTTGAGTAACCTGAGATAAAATAACACCGGATGAAAAAATAAAGCTTAATAATAACAATTTAATATTCATAGATGATATAAGGTGTTTATGATTTTTAGCGATAGACGTTGAATATGTAAATAAAATATTTTTTTTTGTTTTTACCGCAAAAAGAAATTAAAAGTTTACACCTAATAGCTAAACAGATTGTGAGCAAAAAAAATGCCCGTTTACACGGGCATTCAATTAATTAAATGGTATAATAAATTATTTGTTTTTTAATTTTAAAACCTGTCCGGAATTTAAGTCGTTCGTTTTTAAATTATTTAAAGATTTCACATCTTCCACTGCAACACCATATTTTTTAGCAATACTAAACAACGACTCTCCTTTTTTTACCTTATGAATAAAATATTCTTCTTTTGAAGAAGTGTTCACGGCAACCAATTTTGCATCTCCATCTTTATTGGCAGCCAAATTCTGGTCATTCTTTGAATCTGCCTTTACCTCGAGTTCTTTTATTTTAGGCGGTTGTTGCTCTCTAACATAAACAATTAATTTTTTACCCGGCTTTAAACCTTTTTTTCCAACGTAATTCCAGTTTTTAAGGTCGGCCACAGTAACGCCATATTTTCTAGCTATGGTACTTAGCTTTTCTCCCGATCTAACAGTATGTGTTTTTTTTACTTCTGCCAACGATTCAACAATAACACCTTCTTTTTGTTGTGCTTTAATTGCCGCGTAAATATCTTGTTCGTTATTTAAAAATATACCTATTTTATTTTTTGGTAAGCACATGGCATTGCCACCGGACGGTATAATGTTTTTGCGATATTGTGGATTAAAATACAAGATCTCTTCTTGCGAAATATCTAAAGCCTGCGAAAGTTGTTCAAAATTCATTTGCTCTTTTACAACTACTGTATCCACCTCAAAATATGTTTTGCGCGGAACAGCAGGATAAATATTATGCTCAGGACCATAGGTCATTACATAATTTGCAGCAATAAAAGCAGGCACATAACCTTGTGTTTCTGTTGGTAAAAACGGTCTGATCTCCCAATATGTTTTTTTACCGCCACTTCTTCTAATAGCTTTGCTAATTGTTCCCGGTCCTGCATTATAAGCAGCTAATACCATTTGCCAATCACCAAACATACCATATAACGATTTTAAATATTCTGCGGCTGCTACGGTTGCTTTATAAGGATCGCAACGTTGATCGATATATGATGTAACATTTAAACCATACATTTTTCCGGTTGGGTACATAAATTGCCATAATCCCGTTGCTCCTGCTCTTGACTTCGCATAAGGAATTAAAGCACTCTCAATAACAGCTAAATGCTTTAATTCTAAAGGAATATTATATCTATCAAAAACCTCTTCAAACATTGGGTAATACAATTGCGCAACACCCATCATACGGCTCACACTCTCACGCTTGCGCATGGCATACATATTAATAAACCCTTTTACATGCTCATTATATACAAGATCAAACGGCGAGTTGGCATCTAATTTTGCTAAGCGCGCTTGATAAGTGTAGTCATCATATTTTGGCACACTATCTATGCCGAATTTATATTTATTGTTTTTAGGAAAAACCGGTTTAGAAAAAGCTGTTTCAAACATTTTTTGCGACAATAAACTATCCAACATAGCTGCGATCGGATCGTCCGTTGCAACAGTCTGCCCCTTTACAAAAACGCCTAGTAACATAGTTACTAAAACGAAATATTTTTTAAGTGAAACCATACTTTTAATGATTGAATGCGTATATATAATGATTAAACGGTTATATTTTAAAAACGTTACAATTTAAAATTAATATTTTTAAAAAGCAACATATACAAGGTTAATTATTATTTGAAAGAAATGGATGTTAAAGATTTTTAATTTTTAACTTTGCGCTGTGAGAAACAAAGAAAAAGACGAAGTTGCCCTGGTTAATATCGACCGTAATCCATTGATTTTATTACTTTCTATTGGCGTAAGCACACTTTTAGTGTATTTATCGTATACAAATATTTTAGACGTGAATCCATGGGGTTTTATTATAATGGTGCCGGCAACTATCTTGTCTTTTCAAACGATTTGGATGCTTTTAACACCTTTTGCCATGGTTTTTGAAGATAAACTAGAAATAAAACGCTCCCTTTTCAGAAATAAGATGTTATTTTTTGTTGATATAAAAAAAGTAGGTTCCATAAAAAACAACAACCTGTTTATTACCTATAACGATGATGAGCTCGCAAAGATTCCTTTGTTTGGCATAAAAACCTCACAATTAGAGACCTTAAGGACCGAACTAGAAAAACATGTTAATCTGGTTTTAAGCAAAAGAGAATAATTTTTGTATCTTTTTCTCCTGTTCCCATTATAATAAACATAACACTGTTTAAAATCATTTATTTGGGCACATTTACCTGTTTTTATTAAACCTATTTTCGTACCTAAACTATTTAGCAATGTTAAATTTCATTTTACAAGCAGGCGCTTCTGTTTCAACTTTAGCCTCATCAGTCGACTCATTAGCAAATACACCGGTTGCCACCGGTATTCAAACCGCCGCCACTACTCCGGAAATTACTGTTACAGA
>JALHPG010000044.1 GCA_022842625.1 Bacteroidia bacterium
TTTGCGGACGAATTACATATTGTACCTGAAAACGCGAGGCCTCTGTTTTTTTTGTTTCGTATATTTCTATCGTCTCTAAAAAATCAAGGAGCGTAGGGCCGGTATACCAATTCATATTTTCTGATCTTGTAACCACATTGTCTCCGGCCAAGGCACTTGCAGGAATAAATGAGACACCCTTTAGCCCTAATTGTTTTGCGAAAAATAAATAGTCATTTTCAATTTCTTGATAACGTGATTCTGAATAATTTACCAGATCCATTTTATTGATACACACTAATACATGTGGCATTCCTAAGATAGAAGATAAAACTGAATGGCGTTTTGTTTGGTCGGTTATTCCGTTACGGGCATCCACCAAAATAATTGCGAGATTAGCGTTTGAAGCTCCTGTAAACATATTACGTGTATACTGTATATGCCCGGGGGTATCTGCAATAATAAATTTACGCTTATCGGTTGTAAAATATTTGTAAGCAACATCTATTGTAATACCCTGTTCTCTTTCGGCTCTCAGTCCATCTGTTAATAAGGCCAGATCTATATCTGAGTTAACACCTGTTGTTTTACTTTGACGTGTTAAGGTTTCAATAATATCTGTTGATATAGAATTGCTGTCGTAAAGTAATCGTCCAATGAGGGTACTCTTACCATCATCAACGTTTCCTGCTGTAAAAAATCTTAGTAAATCCATTATTGTAATGTTATATTTTAAATGTTGGATGTTGAATGGGTAATAAATAATTTATCATTCAACATTTATAATTTCTAGAAGTATCCGCCTTTTTTTCGGTCTTCCATGGCGGCTTCACTTACTCTATCATCCATTCTTGTTGCACCACGTTCGCTGATTTTGGCACCTTTTAATTCTAGTATTATGTCGTCTAAAGTGTATGCTTCGCTTTCAACGGCTGCGGTACAAGTCATGTCACCCACAGTGCGGTACCTTACTTTTTTTGTAACAACAACATCACTCGGATCAATGCTAACAAATTCATTCGTGTTCATTAACTGTCCGTTTTCTGTTAAAATACATTCACGTTCATGAGTAAAATAAATGGATGGTAAGTCTATCTTTTCTCTCTTAATATAATTCCACACATCTAATTCTGTCCAATTGCTAATAGGAAACACACGTACATTTTCTCCTTTATTTATTTTACCGTTGTAAATATTCCAAAGTTCAGGTCGTTGCATTTTAGGATCCCATTGTCCGAATTCATCTCGCACCGAAAAGATTCTTTCTTTAGCTCTTGCTTTCTCTTCATCCCTGCGAGCTCCACCAATACATGCATCAAATTCAAACTCTTCAATTACATCTAATAGAGTATAGGTTTGCAAACCATTTCTACTTGGAAATTTTCCTTTCCCGTCCTGTAATTTTTTTTCTTTAATAGTATCAGTCACATAGCGAACAATTAATTTCTCATCTAATTGTTTCGCTAAATTATCTCTATAAGTGATGGCTTCTTGAAAGTTATGTCCTGTATCAACATGGACTAATGGAAACGGAAATTTGCCCGGGCGAAAAGCCTTTAAGGCTAAATGCACTAAACAAATACTATCTTTTCCTCCACTAAATAATAGAGCTGGTCTATCAAACTGACCGGCAACTTCTCGCAGAATATAAATGGCTTCTGCTTCTAATTCATCTAAATAATCAAACTTTTTACTCATAATTTTATTTGTCACATCGAGTAGAAAATTCCGCCTCTTTGAATTTTCGTATCGAGATGTTTTTATTCCTTTTCATTCACTTCTCGATAATATTTTGCAAGAGGCAGGCAAAATCACTCGAAGTGACACTAATTAAATATTTATTTTACTTACTATGCAGTCCACATTCCTTTTTATCGTTTTGCTCCCACCACCATCTACCTGCTCTAAAATCTTCTCCATCTTTAATTGCTCTTGTACAAGGTGCGCATCCTATGCTTACAAAACCTTTATCGTGCAAAGTATTATAAGGGATATTATTTTTTTTGATATAATTTTTTACCTCTGTTAAAGACCAATTTAAAATTGGATGAAACTTTATTATTTGATTTGATTCATCCCATTCTAATGCCGGCATATCTTGTCGGTTTCCTGATTGATCAGCTCTAATGCCGGTTATCCAAATTTCATTTCCTTTTAAGGCACGTTTTAAAGGCTCAACTTTTCTAATGTAACAACATTCTTTTCTGTTATCTAACGATTCATAAAAACTATTTGGCCCCTTGGTAGTTACTAATTTTTCTAGTTCGTTAGTTTGGGGGTACATTACCTTAATGGGTTTTTTATAACGTTCCAAAGTGCTGGTTAAAACAGAATACGTTTCATTAAATAAACGTCCTGTATCTAATGTAAAAATTTCTATTGGTAAATTATTTGAAAATATAAAATGCGTTATCACTTGATCCTCATAACCCAGGCTAGTTGAAAAAACAACTTTACCCGAAAATTCTTTTGCCAATAGGGTTAAAGATTCTTCAGGAGATCTATCTTTTATTAATTCTTGTATCTTATTTATTTTGTTTTGCATTTAATTCAAAGCCTGTAATAAATCATTTAAAATATCTTCTTTGTTTTCTAGTCCGATTGAAACACGTATTAAACCTGGAGTAATACCTACAGTTAATCTTTCCGCTTCGCTTAATTTACAATGGGTGCTTGAGGCCGGATGTGTAACTATACTTCTGGCATCGCCTAAGTTTGGAGAGATCTTTATCATTTGTAATTTATCCAAAAATAGTTTTGCAGCTTCGTATCCGCCTTTAACTGTTATGGTAATTATACCACCTCCGGCTTTCATTTGTTTTTTTGCGATGTTGTAGTTTGGATGAGATGGCAAAAAGGGATAAGAAACATTTTCTAATTTCGAATTCCCATCTAATGCTTTGGCAACATGTAAAGCGTTTTCACAATGTCTATCCATTCTTAATGCCAAGGTTTCTAAACTTTTACTTAATACCCATGCATTGAAAGGGCTTAACGATGGGCCGGTTAATCTTCCAAATAAATAAATATCATTTACCAATTCTTTTTTTCCAACTACAATTCCACCTAATACTCTTCCTTGACCATCCATATATTTTGTTGCAGAATGAATTACCAGATCAGCTCCGTATTTTATTGGTTGTTGTAAATAGGGTGTTGCAAAACAATTATCTACGATTAATAATAAATTATGTTTTTTTGCAAGAGCACCTACTACTTCTAAATCAATTAATTCTATTGCTGGGTTTGTAGGAGTTTCTAAATAAATAAATTTTGTTTCCGGTTTAATTAGTTTTTCAATTTCATCAACTTTGTTTGTATTAAAATAGGAATAAGAAATATTCCATTTTGGAAAATACTTTGTAAATACAGCATGCGTTGCTCCAAAAACTGATGAACAAGATATAACATGGTCGCCCGCTTTTAAGATTGACATGAATGTTGTAAATATTGCGGCCATACCAGTTGCAGTTGCAAAACCGGCTTCTGCGCCTTCCAGCAAACATACTTTATTAATGAACTCGCTCGTATTTGGGTTCACATACCTTGAATAAATATACGCATCTGATTCATCATTAAATGCTGCACGCATATCCTCAGCAGTATCAAAAACAAAACTGGATGTTAGGTAGAGTGGGGCAGAGTGTTCGTTATTATCACTGCGCTCCATTTGAGCTCTTATTGCTTGTGTTTCGAAATGTTTGTTTTTCATAAAATTTAATTTACAGATATTTTATAAGTTATTTTTGCTGTTGGCTCTAATGTTTTTGAAACTGAGCAATATTTTTCAATTGATAATTTTACTGCACGTTCTGCTTTATCTAGATCAACTTTACCTTTTATTTTAAAGTGTAAACAAATATCTCGGAACAATGAATAGCCCTCTATTTTTTCTCTTTCACCATCCACTTCAATTTCAAAAGATTCTATAATTTGTTTTTGTTTTTTTAAAATTAAAATAATATCAATTGCACTGCAGCCGCCAACAGCTGCTAGTAATAATTGCATTGGACGCATGCCTTTGCCTGCGCCACCAATATCAGGTGAGCCATCCATTAGTATGGAATTACCGGTGTCATTAGTGGCTTCCATATTAAAATTGTCGTCTATTCTTTTAATGTTTATTTTCATTTTATTATGAGTTTTGTTTTCCTAAATATACTTTTTTTTAGAATGAGTTAACGCCATTTACTGTGGTATATTTCATGGTGTATTTTACCCCGGGATTAATATATTTATAAGCACTATGGCTCATTAAGGCCGCTTCATGAAACCCACATAATATCAATTTTAATTTATTTTTATAGGTGTTGATGTCGCCTATGGCATATACTCCTTCTATGTTTGTTGAGTAATCATCAGTATTAACTTCAATGGCATTTTTATCAATGTTTAATCCAAATGTTTCTATTGGACCTAGTTTTGGACTCAAGCCAAATAATGGAATTAAATTATCTGCCTCTATCGTTTCCTCTTCTTTTGTTTTTAAATTTACTACGCTTACATTTTTTAGAACAGTATCTCCTGAAACCTTAGTTAAATTTGAATTTAGCAATAAATTTATTTTACCTTCTTCTGCTAATTTCATTACTTTATTTACGCTGTCCGGTGCGCCTCTAAAGGACTCACTGCGGTGAACCAATGTTACTTTTTTAGAGATATTCGCTAAAAAAATCGTCCAGTCTAATGCGCTATCACCACCACCTGCTATAACGATATTTTTATTACGATAAGTTTCAGGATCTAAAACCATATAACTAATTCCCTTTCCATTTTCGAATTGTGCAAGGTTTTCTACTTCGGGTTTGCGAGGCTCGAAACAACCTAAGCCGCCTGCAATAACTACTACACTTGCACTTATTTTGGTTCCCATATTAGTAGTTAAAATAAAATCGCGATCCCCTAATTTTTCGAGCGACTCAATTCGTTCACCTAAAGTATAAACAGGGTTAAAAGGTTCGGCTTGCTTAACTAAATTATCAATTAACTCTTGTGCCAATACACTTGGAAAACCGGGTATGTCATATATTGGTTTTTTAGGATATATTTCAGATAGTTGTCCGCCCACTTGTGGCAAATAATCAATTAAATGACAGCGCATTTTTAAAAGTCCTGCTTCAAAAATTGCGAATAATGCTACCGGTCCTGCGCCTATAATGGCGATGTCTGTTGTTATCATATGTTTTTTAAAAAAATAGTCGTTTTAAACTTGTTATTATTACTACGATACCTACTAAGATCATAATTGATTTGGTGGGTATTTTATTTGAAATGTAAGCCGCGATGGGTGCTGCTATTACGCCACCTATTATTAAACCCGCAATTATTGCCCAATGCGTTAAACCAATAATTGTTATAAACGTTAAGGAACTTGCAAGGGTAATAAAAAATTCAGCAAGGTTTACAGATCCAATAGTATATCTAGGATTTCTACCGCGAGCAATTAGGGTGGATGAAACAATTGGTCCCCAACCGCCGCCGCCAATGGAATCTAAAAAACCACCAATCATTGCTAATGGAAAAATGCGTTTTATTTTTTGTCGGATATTATCTTTTTTTAGCGCTTTAAAAATTATAATTACACCTAGAATTAATGTGTACGAAGACACAACAGGTTTAATGATATAATTATATTCTGAAAATGACGATAAAATATATGCCCCTAATATTGCACCAATTACACCGGGAATTAATAAACTTTTAAATAATTTATTATTTACGTTCCCGAATTTTAAATGCATTAAGCCGGATACACCGCTTGTGAAAACCTCAGATGCGTGTACGCTTGCGCTTGATGCTGCAGGAGAAATGCCAAACGATAATAAAAACGAAGTAGCTGTTACTCCATAAGCCATTCCTAAAGCGCCGTCGATCATTTGAGCGGTGAAGCCGGCCAAAATATATAAGAAAATAGATGAATCAATAGTTTGTGTTAATTGATACGCGTAGCCTCCTAAAATATCCGGTGGTAAAAAATAACAAAATAAATAACCTAAAATTAAAAGAAGTGGAATAGATAAACTGTAGGTCAAAATACGTTTTTTACTTATTGTAGTCTCTTTTAGTTTTTCAGGTCTGGCAGCTAAAACAGATGTGATCGTATTTAATTGTTTTACCTTTTCGGTAAAATCTCCTGCAAGGTAGCCACGCACTTTCGTTAAATTATCCAAAGATTCATTTATTTCAATTGGAAATGATTCGTCAAAAGTTTCTCGTATACGTTTAGCAAGTGTTGGCGATTTTCCATTAGTAGATATTGCAATTTTTAAATTTCCCTTTTGTACTATTGAACCAAGATAAAAATCACATTGCTCTGGCGTGTCTGCTACATTTGCTATAATATGTTTTTGTTTTGCAAGTTCCTTTATTTCTAAACTCTTTTCTTTATTATTTATAGCAACAATTACCAGATCAATTTCATTCAAATCAGATTCTATAAACGAGCGCTGATGAAAAGTTAAATTCGAATAGTCAGATCGAAAGGCTTTAATTTCATCCGAAATATGAGTTGCTACCAAAGTGATTTTTGTAGCAGGACTGTTGTTTAATATAGCAGAAACTTTCTCCAATCCAACTTTTCCTCCACCAACAATCAAAACACGAAAATGTTCGAGTTTTAGAAAAACAGGGAATAGTGTATTTTTTTCTTTGGTGGTGATCATAGTAATTATTCTTTTCCTTTAAATTTTAAATCGTAAGTCAAACTAAAATAATATAACGCGCCGATAGTTGGGCCTGCAGCATATTGATAATATCGTGTGTTTAAAATGTTGGTTCCGCCTACTTTTAAAGAAGTGTTGATTTTAGGCAATTTATATGAAACCTGAGCATCAAACGTATTAAATGAAGGCACATTACCTGTTGCCAGTGGACTCTCCCATTTGTAGTTTTGCTGCCATTTCCAAACAATGTTAAAACCAAAATTTTTAAACAACTCTCTGTTTCCAAATTGCACATTGGCAGACCATTTTGGAGTATTAAATCCAGTAATAAAAATATCGCTTTGTGTTAGTGATTGTAAATCGTTGTAATTTATATTTCCTGAAATAGAATACGTTTTATAAAAATTATAACTTAATCTGAGAGCTCCACCATAACTAAAATAGGTATTTCTTGCATTTGTAAAAACACGATATCTTGTGTTACGACTTTTTGTGTAGGCATCAAACGCTGAGCTATCAGTACCAACCGCACCGGTATTTGGAACTGCTACTTCTACTTGCCCTAAAAATCCTTGTTCAATATTATAATAAGCATCAAAATCAACCACTACTTTATTATTAAAAAGCAATGATTTATATCCAAAATCAAATGCCTGAATGTGCTCAGGTTTTAATGTTTGTAAATTAGCAACTTGTAAAAGATCTTTATTTTTTAGGACGGCATTATTTTTACTTAAGCCAGAGGCAATATCATTATTAACCGCACTTGAAAAATTATCAATTGATGTTTTGGTGTAGGAATTTTCTAAATACCCTAAGCCATCATTTATTTTTTCTAAACCACCAACACGGCGAACGCCACCATTATTAACATACGAGAGAGCTTCAAATAAAGCAGGGAATCGGTACCCGTCTTGATATGATAGTCGAATGTTATGATTTTTTAAGAAGGTATAAACAACGGCAACTCGGGGATTAATTTTTCCTTCAAAATCAAAATTTTTATCATAACGTAATGAGCCTACAAGTTTTAAATTATCATGTAATAGTTTTTTTGTGACTTGAGCAAAGCCTCCAATTTTAGAATAATAAACATTGTTACCACCCGGTGTGTTTCTTTCTGCGATAGGTTTGCTAAAATCCACGAAGTTATTTCCATCAGGAACGACTTCATTTATCCTTCCATCTGCACCTACTAACACATCAACTATTTTAGAAGTATATTTACTTAAGTCGTATTGTACATCTGAATGATATAATTTGCTTTTTTGCCAAAGTGCCGCTCCTCCAGTTAATGGCGCATCTTTAATTAACGAAGCATGATCCCAATTGTTAATTCCTAATATAGTGTTTTTGGTATCGTTAAACTCTGCACTTCCGGGAATGTATCTCCCTTGATCAGCTTTAGCTCTTGCAATTTGTTGAGCTGTTACTATGTCGATCCCTGAGTTGACAGCTGTTTGCAAGGCTGCCTTATAGTCATTGCCCCAGGTTTTATTATCTTTAAACGTTAGGTCTAAATTATCAGCTAAAGGTTTTAAGTTATAAGACTTCCCTGTATTTTCACTAGATGTATAAGCTCTGAATGTTAGAGCTTGTCCTTTTAATTCAACAGAGTGGTTTTGCAATGTTGCACCACTTAATTGAATTTTATTTCCTCTTTGAAATACACCATCCATTTGCCCATAGCGGTATTTATAACTTAACTCTAACTTGTCTGTGATCTTATAGTGAATAGCCCCATCCAATTTAATGTTCTTAACTTCAGGATTTACCAGATCCTTTTCATTGAACCCAGTTCTGCGAACATTAAAGGTTTGATTTTTTCCTAAATATGTAATAGCTACCGGCACATTATTATTGCTTTCGTTTCCATAACTGTTCCATCCGTCAAATGCAGGATTAGTATTACTGCCGCTTCCAAATTCAGGAAATTTAGGATTAGACGATGTTAGATCATATTGATTTTGGTCTGTATTATTTGAAGACACCCAATCAACTCCTTGAAAATAGGAAGCATTTAATTTATATGCGAATTGATCTTTGTAACCAAATGAATTAGCAATTCTAAATGCGGTTTCTGTCATTCCACTTGCACCATGGTCAATATTATCAACGTGGTTAATGCCTGTCCGTTGATATACACTTACTCCTTTAAATAAAAATGGACTTTTAGTGAACGAATTAGATAATCCGTTTATAGAGTTAACACCGTATAAAGCAGAAGAGGAACCCGGAATAATTTCAACACTTCTAATATCTAATTCATTTGGTCCAATAGTATTTCCTAAAGCCATTCCTAAAGTAGGAGATTGAATGTCTACCCCGTCCACTAACTGTGTAAATCGAAAATTATTTGGAGAGTTAAATCCTCTGGTGTTTGGTACCTTAAAGGTTAAGCTTCCGGTTGTCATTTGCACTCCCTTTACATTTTCCAATGCATCAAAAAAAGTTGGGGCCGGAGTTTCGCGAATGGCAATAATGTCTAGCTTATCGATTGCTACTGGAGATTTTAATATACTTTCTTCGGTTCGCGACGCAGAAACTACCACTTCGTTAAATAATAATACATTTGGATTTAATTGAAAGCTAATGGATGACTTTTCGTTCTCCACTAAAAACTCCTGTGCATCGTAGCCTACAATGTTCACTAAAATTGTAAAAGGGAATTT
Organism: Bacteroidia bacterium; assembly: GCA_022842625.1. Lineage (GTDB taxonomy): Bacteria > Bacteroidota > Bacteroidia > B-17B0 > Aurantibacillaceae > Aurantibacillus. The sequence goes on from JALHPG010000044.1 coordinate 9,314, forward strand.
TAAAGAGGTTTTTAGTACAAACTTTCCGGTTGGGTCTGTTGTAGTTACCACGTTGCTTCCTTTGATTTGAACGATGGCGCCTACCAACGCTTCGTTAGTTTGTTTATCGTTAATTTGCCCTGTTATTTGTAGTAAATTATTTTGAGCAAAAAAGTTAATTGAAAATAAAAGTGCAAAAGCACTTAAAGTTGTTTTCATAAAATTTTTTAAATATTTATTTGATTAATTTTTTAGTTATGTATGTAATTCAAGCCAATAATTGGCTGAGACGAGAATTAATACAACATCGTTCAAAATAGATCAAAGTAAATATTTTATGTTTTGTGATCATCAGTTAAATAAATATCTTGAATTAACTCTGCTTAAGGAATATTCTCTGTGTTGCTTTACAACTTCTCCAATTACAATAACCGCAGGAGCTTCAATATTTTCTTTTTCTGAGATCCCAACAATTGTTTCAATAGTGCCTAAAGCAATTTTCTGACTTGGCAAAGTGCCATTTTGAATTAAGGCTACTGCAGTAGTGCCTTTATTTTCTTTTAAAAATATCTCGGTTATTTCTTTAAGTTTTGAAAGTCCCATTAAAATTACCACAGTAGCATTTGTTTTTGCTGCTAAAAAAACATCTTTACTTAGTTCATTGTTTTTTGTAGTGCCGGTAATTACCCAAAAACTTTCACTTACCCCTCTGTGAGTAACTGGTATGCCTGTTAATGCCGGCACTCCAATTGAACTCGAAATACCCGGCACAACTTCAGTTTCGATATTGAACGCGTAGGCATAATCAATTTCTTCTTGGCCGCGACCAAAAACAAATGGATCACCGCCTTTTAATCTCACTACATGACCGTGCGTAAATGCTAGGTCTACAATTAAAGAGTTGATTTGATCTTGCGTATAGGCATGTTGGTTATTTCTTTTGCCTACGTATATTTTTAGGGAGTTATCCGGCGCCGAACTAAGTAGTTCCTTATTTACTAGTGCGTCGTATAAAACAACATCCGCCTTTTGTAAAGCGTTTAATCCCTTTACGGTTATTAATTCTATATCACCGGGGCCAGCGCCTACAAGTGTTAATTTTGGATTTATGGTATTTGACATGAGTTTTGTTTTTGTTGTTTTGTAATATTAAAATTTCGGATTTTTTTAAGTGTTTGCCGAAATTTCAAACACTGCTATTTATTTTTTGAACAGCAACAACAACTGTCGTATTTTATATAAATATATTTTCGCTTATTCATTTATTTTTCAATTAAAACATTAGATTCTCTGTAAGTCTTAATATTTGTAACAAATTCACTTGCCTTAGAAAAGTAACTTTCGGCAAAAAATTCTGTTGGCTCATGTTTATTTATTTGTAAGGCTAATTCGGTGAAAGACGAGTTTAATGGTAATAAACCTGTTTCAATAAAAACCTTATCAAAATCACTCATCACCCCATGTTGAGTGTTTACATGAACTTGCTTATCTAAAAGCAATGCTTTTGCAGCATTTATTAAGGCAGCGTAAGAAAAGTAAATACTATCTCCCCATTGTTTGTTCTCAAAGGCTTCGGCACTCCAAGCTATTTTTTCTTCAGCCTCAAAAAATAAAGTTGCTACCAGATCAATTACCACACCCGCACACTCTCCAACGCCGATTGCAGTGGCAAACTTTTCTTCTTGTCCCCAATCAATAAATTCATTCGCTAATAAAGTACTATTATCAGCAATTGGTTTTAATAATTGATAGAAATAATCTTTTCCTTGTTTATCATAGTATGAATTAAAATATTCCCCCTCTGCAGCATTCTTTTCAAAATCATTAAACAAAGTCCTTAATACATTAGGTGCTCTTTTACTGGCCACTTTTATTACCTTGTCGGAAATTCTCCCTTCGCCGTTTCCAATAGTTCCTCCACCCAATAATACCTGAAGGGCAGGGACAACGGCACTGCCGACCTTAAATGAACTGCCGTGAAATCCAATTTGCGCTAAACCATGTTGTCCGCAAGAGTTCATGCAGCCACTGATCTTTATTTTTATATCATGATTATAAATTAATTCAGGAAACTCGTTGTAAATAACCTCCTCTAAAGCAACTGAAATGTTTGTGCTATTTGAAATTGCTAAATTGCAGGTGTCAGTTCCGGGGCAAGCTGTTATATCACCAACTGAATCGAAACCCGGAGTTGCTAAATTAATTTTTTCAAGCTCACTAAAGATCAATGGAAGCTCTTCATTTGATAAATTTCTTAATAAGAAGCCTTGATTGATAGTAAGTCGGATATCATTCTTATCGGCATATTTATTAATTATAGCCGCAAATTTTCTGGCAATAGATGTTGAAATATTACCAAGTTGAATTTTTACATATACTCCAAACAAGTCTTTTTGTTTTTGTTGAAACGTATTTGTTTTTAACCACCTTAAATATTTATCCTCATTAATAATTGGTCTTTCTGAATTTAAAAATTGACGAAAAGTTGTTGGAGTTTTATTTTCGGTATCAATTTTATATTCCTTCACTAAAAGCGATCTTTCTTCTTCTTTAACTAAAGCAAGAAAACTTTCTAAACCAATTTTATTGATCAGATACTTGAGTCTTGCCTTATGGCGACTAACTCTTTCCCCATGCCTGTCAAATACCCGTAATGAGGCCTCTACAAATGGAATAAGCTTGTCTTCGTGTAAAAATTCAAAAGCCGTTTGGGCTAAAAATGGCTGCGCCCCTAAACCACCACCTATTAAAACTTTAAAACCAACTTGGTTGTTTTCAATTTTTGGAATAAAACCCAAATCATGAATATAGGTAAGCGCAGTATCTTTTTCATTATTTGAAAAAGCCATTTTTATTTTTCTTCCCATTTCCTGGCAAAAAGGCTTGCGCAAAAAGTAAGTAAAGAGTGCGTGTGCATAAGGGGAAACATCAAACAACTCATTTGGATCAATCCCTGCCTCCGGTGATGCCGTAATATTTCTTACGGTGTTTCCACAAGCTTCTCTTAAGGTAATATCTTCTTGTTCTAATTTAGCCCATAGTTCAGGAGTTCTATCTAAACTCACGTGGTGGATCTGTATGTCTTGACGAGTTGTTAGGTGCAGGTTGCCGTTCGAATATTCATCGCTAATATCGGCAATACGCAATAATTGTTTAACGTTTAATTTTCCAAAAGGTAATTTAATCCGGATCATTTGAACACCTTGCTGACGTTGGCCATATACGCCACGCGCTAAGCGAAGACTTCGAAATTTTTCTTCGTGAATTTTACCTTCCTTAAAAGCACGAATTTTACGATCAAGATCAATGATATCTTTTTCAATTAAAACTTTTGATGAAGAATTTATTTGCTCTAATTCTGTTCTAAAACTTTGCATGATTTTTTATTTTGTTGAATTGTATAATTGATACCAATCTTCATTCGTTAACTTTACTGAGAATGCCGTTGCAGCATTTTTAATACGTTTCTTATCAGGACTACCAATAATTGGAATTGCTCCAAGTTTGTGTAACCAGGCAACGGCAGCTTGCTCAATATTGATGTTGTATTTTTTAGCAACTACGGTTAGGGCTTTTCTAACCTTAATGGCTTTTTTATCTTTACCACTAAGGATCCTGCCACCTGCTAATGGCGCGTAGGCCATTGGCTTACTGTATTGTTCTTTAATAAAATCTAGTCTTCCGTCATCGATAGCAGATGTTTGCAATAAATTCAATTCAAGATGATTAGTAATAATTGGCTGAGGAAGCAAAGAGGCTAATAACCGGTGCTGAAAAACATTGAAGTTGGATACACCAATAAATTTAATTTTCCCGCTCAATAAAAGTTTAGTAAGTGCTGATGCTGTTTCTTCAACATTATATAAGGGATCATAATGTTCTAGTAAAAAAATGTCAATATAATCTGTTTTTAATCTTTTTAAAGAATCGTTAACGCTCTTTGTAATGTGCTGTGCGCTTAGATCATAATATTCATTTTTTTTGTCAGATGATTTTCTTATTCCTGCTTTTGTAGAAATAATGACATCTTCTCTTTTTATAGAACTGGACGAGATGGCCTTTCCAAATAATTCTTCAATTTTTCCTTCTGAATAATTATCGCTGTGGTCAAATGTGTTTACGCCTAATTCTAAATTGTAATTTACGATCTCTTCTATTTTTTTTTGATTTGCTAAGGCAGTAGTTTTGTATCTCCAAAAGCCATAAATTGATGCTGATACTTCCGGTCCTGATTCGCTAATATATATTTTTTCCATTTTTAATATTTTTAAGTGTGAATGATTTAAAAAAAAAGACCCCACCGTATTAACGGAGGGGCCCTATATTGTAATTCAATATTCTTCCGTTAACAACATCGTTGCATCATCCAACAACACATCATGTTGCTTGCAAAATTTGTTTTATAGTTTGAATACTTTTTCATTTTCGTGGTGCAAATTAATATAATTTATTCTTCTTGTGCAAGAAAAAAATCATTTATTTTCTATTAGTTCTATTAATATAGTAGGAGATAAAGTCTTCTATTTCACTGTTTTCAAGGATTTTTGTTTTTTAATTAGTTTATTTTCTCTTAATAAAATATCCGCTAAACTTGTTTTAGAAAGTATTTTAATACTTGCCTCTCTCACTTCAAGGATCACATTTCTTAATCCACACACTTCTTCGTTTACGCATTCGACACAGGGTTCGTAAAAATTTAAACTTACGCAGGGTAGCAGTGCTATTGGGCCACCGGTTAAGCGAATAACATTGCTTAGCATCACCTCCTCCGGATGTTTTATTAAATAATACCCTCCGGTAGCACCCATTTTACTGCCCACTAAGCCATGATGCTTTAGCTCCAACATTATTGCTTCCAGAAATTTTCTCGGAATAGCCTCCTTTTCGGATAATTCAGAGATCTTTACCGGTCTGTTTTCCTTATAATCCTTTGCTAATGCTAGAAGCGCCTTAATAGCATATTTTGTTTTTTTCTGTAACATAATTTTAATCAGTTAAACCTTAACAAATATACTACTAAATTACTAGGAGATAAAATTATTTAATTTAATTATTTACCAATTGTTTTTCTTTAGCAATTTTGGAACTAATTTTAGTGTTTAAACTGATCTTATCATTTACCAATGAAACGAATAATTTATTCTTTAAAATATACTCGCGGTTAGTTAAAAGTGTTTGCAAATTCACTTTTCCAACAATGTAATTATAATCACCGCTGTTATATTTTTCCGATACTTCATCAAAAGTAATTTTTTCAATATCAGCATTTGAATTGTATCTGAAGTAGACTTCTACTATAACATCGTTAGTGAAATCAGATGCGTGTTTCTGAACATGTTTTTTATATTCATATTTATAACCATGCGATAATGCAGAGATGTCTGATAATACTGCAGCTCCTGTAGGGTAACTTCCTGCACCTCTGCCTTGTAAAAATTGTTCGCCTGAAAATTTACCTTCAACAATAACCCCATTAAATTCATTTTCAACATTAAATAATTGGTTGGTTTCTTTTACAAAACTCGGCGCAACTATAATGCCTACTTTGTCATTTTCTAAACGCTGAATTACAGGAGTCAGTTTTATTTTGTAACCTTTTTCTGACGCGTATTTAATATCATTTTCGTGTAAAGTGGTGATACCTATATTTAAAACTTCTTCTGGTTTAATTATTAAGCCAAAAGCATGTAAAGCAATGATGATCGCTTTAAATTTAGGGTCATAACCTTCCACATCATTAGTAGGATCACTTTCTGCAAAACCTTTTTCCTGCGCTTGTTTTAAGGCAACCGGGTACGATAGTTTTTCGTTAATGGTTTTGGTAAGAATGTAATTAGTTGTACCGTTAAATATACCTGATACTTTTTCTAACTCTTCATTATCAAAATATTCTTCTAAAGTTCTTATAATTGGAATGCTTCCACCGGCCGATGCTTCATATAACAACGATACGTTGTTTTGTTGTTGAAGTTTATATAGTTCTTCTAAATGAATGGCTAACATTTTTTTGTTTGCGGTTACAACATGCTTTCCTTTTTTTAATGCTTCGCTTACAATATTAAATGCTTCGTCTGCATCATCTATTAGTTCGACGATCACATCAATTTCTGGATCATTTAATATAACCGATTTATCAAACGTGATAAGATCTTTTGAAACACTTCTGTCTTTAGTTTTATCTTTAACTGCAATTTTTACTATATCTGCTTTAAAGCCGGTGCTGTTATTTAATACATAGTATAAACCTTGTCCAACACAGCCAAATCCGAATAATCCTATTTTTAATTTCTTTGCCATTTTTTCTAGTTTTAAATTTTAGTTATTAGTTTTTTGTAAATTAAGTTTGTCTTTTTTTATTTTTTCTTTTGCGTAGTATTCAGTAATTACCTTTGTCAATTTACTTGTTTCAATTAAGAATCCATCATGACCGTATTCTGAATCTATTTCTGCATAAGTTGCATTGCTAATGTATTTTGCTAAATATTTTTGTTCTGCAGTTGGAAACAGAATATCTGTTGTTACACCGATCACCAAAGTATTTGCTTTTATTAATTTTAAAGCTTGCTCAATTGTTTCGCTTCTGTTTCTTGCAACATTGTGACTATCCATTGCATCTAATAAGCGAACGTATGAGTAGGCATTAAAACGATTCACTAATTTTTCTCCCTGATAACGTTGGTAAGAGGCAGAAGCATAATTGGTTGTTTTATTATAATTCACATCTTTTTGCGTAGTGTCATAAGCAGAATAGCCTCTGTAACTTAATAGTGCAATACTTCTTGCCGCAGCTAAACCTTTTTTTGCAGCATCTTCAGTATTCGAATAATAAGTTCTATCAGCTTTTATTGCCAAACGTTGCGATTCATTAAAGGCAATACCCCAAGGCGAATGTTGTGCGTTAGTAGCAATTAAAATTAAGTTTTCTGCCAATGTTGAATTTTGTAAAACCCATTCTTGTGCTATTTGTCCACCTTGCGAACCGCCTATTAATGTGTGGATCTTATCAATGTGCAAATGCTCCTTTAAAAGTTCTAGTGAAGCCGCAATATCTTTTATGGTTACTTGCGGGAAATAATTGAACCAGGCTTCTTTTGTTTCACTATTGATACTTAATGGGCCTGTTGTGCCATAGCAAGAGCCAAGGTTATTTGCACATACAATAAAATAATCGTTTGGGTTGTACAAACTGTTCTCTCCAAACAGTCCGTTCCACCAATCAAACACATTACTGTTTGCTGTTAATGCGTGAACTACCCATATTACGTTGTTACGTTCTTTATTCAACGTTCCAAATGTTTGGTATGCAATTTCAATTCCTGGAAGCGATTGGCCGTTTTCTAATTGAAAACGTTTTTGATATGTAAATTTAGATAAACTCATTTCTGTTGATTTTAAATGTTAGTTATTAAAAATTGTTCCCGAAAAAATCAACTGTTTTTTCTCTTGTGAGGTTAATAAATTTACATCACTTGCCAATCTGTTTAAATGATTAGGAATGATGTTGAATGGAAATGCTCCGCCGCGCTGAGCTATGCCAAATTCAGCCTGCACTTCTAAAAATTCTAGGTGTAATTGGTCGCCAATTAAATTAGTATTTACTAACGCTTTTGTATATTTTGATCTATTGTTGTTCATGATAAATGTTTTTTAATGATTTTATAAAATTGAAATTAGAGATGCTTGAGTCTAGTTTTAGAACGCATCAAATTTTGCCTTGGTTTGCCAAGGTTAATTTTTCCAATAAAATTTTGAGGAAAAATAGCTTAGCACATGCAGCAACAGCAGCACATACAACAAGCCATCATTAAAAATTGAGGAATGATTGTAGAGTTTGATCTTTTTGACCCGGTTTGTTCTTGTTTTTGTGAATCTGTGTGTTTCATGTTTTCTTTTTTTAATTTATTTTTCTCCGTTTTTCACCGGAGTAGGAGTTGGCACCTGTTTTCCAATCTCGGTTTAATGAGACTTTTAGTTGGTTGCCAGTGGGTCAGTGAGCCTATTCTCTCGCCACTTCTTAATAAATTAAAACACACAATGGGTGGTTTTAATCTGCGACAAATTTAAAGCATTTATGTGTATACTTCCAAATAAATTTTCAAATAATTTGATTTTTGCAGTGTTTATAAGGGTTTTGGTGTGGTTTAGTAAAAAGCTAAAACGAGTCAGATTTTATACTTTTTTGTGTTTAATGCCATTTTTTTCAATTTTATTGGGAGTAATTTTGTTTTTCAGAATGATGAAATTTATTTACATATTTCTTTTAGGCTTTTGTTTTTTAAATGGATGGTCTCAAATAGATTCAGTTAAAAGCGAAATTGGGACAGCAAGTTTTTATGCGAAGAAATTTGAAGGACGAAAATGCAGTAGTGGCCAAAAATTCAGGCATGATAGTTTAACGGCTGCGCATAAGAGTTTAAAATTTGGAACAAAAGTTAAGGTAACTAATTTAAAAAACGACAGTGTTGTTTTTGTAACTATTAATGATCGATTGCCAAAACAATCAAAGCGAAAAATTGATCTTACTCTTCGCGCAGCCAAGCAATTAAATTTTGTGAAGAACGGTTTAACTAAAGTAAAAATTGAGGTTTTAAAAGATTCATTACCTTAGTTATATGAAAAAATACTTTTATTTATTTAGTGTTATATTATTGATGTCTTGCGGTAATAAAGATCAGGTAATTAACGAAAGTAAGAATGCTATAGACACTACTAGCGCAGATTTATCCGCTTTTCCTTTTTTAGAAAAAGAGTTTAAACCCCTTTCCTTTCCGCTAAATATGGACACTCTTTTTGTACAAACAGTTGATACAACTAATAGAATCACGTATCAGCAAGTTCGTGAACTTGGTGTAAATTTTTTGAAAGGTGCGCTAGGAGATGGTATGGTTTATGATATTAATGAATTTGCACAAATTGATTCTTTAAAACAAAGTGGTGGGTACAAAGCCTATTTAGAGAAAATTGATATTGGCATGACAAAAACCTGTATTGCTTATAAAGTTGGTGTTTTAAATTTCCCCGGAAATAGTAAATTATTTATTTGGGGAATTACAAACGCCAGTTATGAAGCTTGTCCGTTCTTTTCAGGAACGTTATTAATAGGAACTTATGTAAATGAAAACAAACAGGCTACACTTTTTAATATTGCCGAGATCTCTGGTGGTGGCGATCCTCCTTCGATGATGAATACAGTAACCACTTCAAAAATTACCGCAGACGGAAAAATAGAAATTAGTTCTGTTGTTACAACTGATGATCTGGATGTTAAGGGCGAAGGAATAGAAAAAACTGTTTTTAAATTAGAACCAATTGGGAATGTGATTAGGTTAGTAGAAACAAAAACAGAAGTTTTAAGTAAAGAAGATGAGCCGAAACAAGATCAATGATCAAATTTTGAATCTAGATCTTTAACTAGAGTTTGAATATCGATATCCTTTTCAATCCAATTAATTTTTATCCCCTCTTTTTCCATTTTTCGAAACCAGGTCATTTGGCGTTTAGCGAATTGATTGATGGCAGTACTTAATTGCAGAATTAATTCTTCCTTGGAAATTTTGTTCTGTAAAAAAAACGAGATGAATTTATATTCTAAACCTAAAAACTGAAGTCGTTCATGCGTTATTCCATTTGCTAATAAGCTTTCAACTTCTTCGATCAAGCCATTGTTTAAACGCGCTATCAATCTAGAATAAATGAGTTCCCTTCTTTTTTCAACATCTGATCTTATGCCAATATAATATGGGTTGTAGGGTAGAGTAGTAGATTGTAAATTGGCATTTGTATTTTTTAAATGCTCTGCAATTTCAATTGCTCGGATCATTCTTTTTTTAGAATTAAGATCTACATTTTCTGATTCTTTGTTATTATAGCTTTTTAATTTTTCTATCAGATCCTCTTTTGATAACTCCTCAAGTTCTTTTCTTAAACTTTCGTTTTCTTTTATTTGCGTATAACTAAAATCTTTATGTAAAGCATCTAAGTATAGTCCCGTGCCGCCGCAAATAATGGGTAATTTATTTTGAGCAGTTATTTTATCAAAAGCTAATTTTAGTTCACGAATAAAATCATGTAAATAAAATTGTTCTCCGGGTTCAACAATATCAATTAAATGATGTTCTATTTTTTTGCCGTTAATTTCATATTCATTCAAGTCTTTTCCTGTACCAATGTCCAGGTGTTTATAAACCTGACGAGAATCTGCCGAAATTATTTCGCCATTTAAATGAAAAGCTAAGTTACAAGCTAAATTGGTTTTGCCGCTGGCCGTTGGGCCCAATATTACTATACAATTATTTTTCATTTTTTATATTCGTCATTGCGAAGGAGGTACGACTGAAGCAATCTCAAATAAAGATTGCTTCGTGCCTCGCAATGACGGTTTATTTTAATTTTGGTACTAGGATCATTTTAATATTCCCTAAATTCTGCACTTTGTAAAAAAGTTTTTTATCAAAAATTTCGTTTTCATCTTTTAAAGAGATCCTTTCGAACGTTTTTTTATTCACTAAAAAAAATAAAGGTGGAGTTTCGCTATGTTTAATAAAACCCGCTTTAATAAATGAGTCGCCGTTTGAGAATTGTTTATCTATGTAGGTCATGATATCACCGGCTTTTTTTTCTTCACAAAAATGACTCATCAATTTAGATAAACCGCCGGTAACGGTAATACCGCTTTTACAACAAAATCGTATCAATTCAAACGACTGCGAACCACTTTGAAGTCTGTTCATTTTTCGTCCCTTTGAAAAAGAGGCAGCGCCAATTAATTCATCTTTATAAAACAAGCCGTAATTATAAGCACTAGATGTTGCATCAAAAAAATGCCAGGTATTAAAAAATTCTGAGGCAGTTGTTTTATCAATTTTTTGAACACTACAATTTCTTGCAAAAACTGTTTTGTTTAAATTTAATTTTGATAAAATAATTGCTGCGATTTTTTTAGGTCTTGTAATTATATAATCAATTGGGATGTTCAGCCCTGAGGGATCATTAGTATGCTCTTCATCTATATGAATAGTAACAGATTTATTTGGTGACGAAACATTAAGGATCCCGCTTTTGTAGGTACATTTTAAAGAATAGTTTTCTAACTCTTTAATTAAGGGGTCTAAATATTTTTTTTTGTCTGTCAGATTATATATTCTATAAATAAAAAATCCACCTGGCTTTTAAGACAGATGGATCTTTTGAAATAAAAATTAATTAAGCATTTACAGGCTGCATAGCTTTAACTACACATTCTGAAATTTTTGCTGCTAATTCTTTAGTTTGTTCTTCTGTCCAAGTGCAACGAACGCCAAACGAGATCAATCTTCCAACCACTTCTTGCGATTTAGGGATGTTTAAATTGTTATAATCTTGTGGCGCACCTAAAACCTGAATAGCCAGTTTAGAAGCAGTTTTTAAATTTTTAATATGATCCCATTGGTTAATGAAGTGATACATGTTTGTGTACCAATAATTAAAACCGGTTACACCAGCCTTATTAAATTCATCTACAGTGCGTTTTGCGATCTCTGTATTTGGTAAGAAAATATTTAAGAAGGTTCCTGAATCACCATTATCATCTCCTAATTTAGAAAAACTAATTCCTTCGGTTTTTGATAGTTGAGTTTGAAGGAATTTTTTGTGTTTTAAATTTTCAGTACGGATGTGTGGAACTTTACGCGTTTGAGCAGCACCAACAGCCGCGTGTAATTCACTAATTCTATAATTAAAACCAATAATTGGGTGGTTTTCCATTCCGCGGTTATTACCAACGTGGTCGTGCCCATGGTCGCAATAGCTATCCGCTAATTTATAGGTATTTTCATCGTTGGTAACTAAGATCCCACCTTCTCCGGCAGTAGCGATCTTAAAAAAGTCGAAAGAATAAGCACCTGCCTTACCAAAACAACCCGTTGCAGTTCCTTTATAAGAGGCTGCAAAAGCCTGTCCGGCATCTTCAACTAAAATTAAGTTATGTTCTTTTACAACAGCCATTATTTCGTCCATATTGGCATTTCCGCCACACATATGTACTAAACAAACCGCTTTTGTTTTAGGAGTGATAGCATTTTTTATTCCCGATGCGCTTAAACAAAGCGTTTCATCGATCTCAGCAAAAACCGGTAAGGCACCTAGCATTAAAACTGCTTCGATTGTAGCAATGTAGGTAAAAGGCGGACAAATTACTTCGTCGCCGGTGCCAATGCCTGAGGCAGCTAAGGCAGCCATAATTGCAGCAGAACCGTTAGATACAGCCAGTGCATATTTTGCTTTAGTTATTTTTTTTGCTTCTTCTTCAAAATCTTTAGCTTTCCAGATGTTGTTACGCTGTGCATCGTGGTTAAAACGAAACATAATTCCGGTAGACAATACATCTTCAATTTCTTTGCGCTCTTCTGCGCCAAACAATTCTGTTCCAGGCATAGGGTTTATTTTTTTGTGAGTTTAAATTTACGGTTTATTGAGGGTTTATCAAAAACGAGTATTTAACTATTTTATTGTAGGGTTGACTCAGCCCCTTATACTCAATTAATAAATAGAGAGGAGGAAGAAGGATGTAAAATGCTTCGTTTAGTTTGGAAAATAATAAAAATTGCTTTCTGCATCAATTATACCAAAGTTGGCAGATACGAGTTTGTGATTTTCGTAGTAGCAGTCTAGCCCCGCACTATCAAAGCTAATGCGTTTTTCGCCCCATTCATGGGTTTCTGAGTCGGTAAGGGCAAAGCCATTGGCTTTCATTAGCTCAATTAATTCTTTTTCTTTAAGTGTGAAAATTTTCACGTCAAAAAGCAGAGTTTCTTTATTATCGATCTCTACGCTTGAAAAAGTTTGATTTTTATTATTATCAAAGAATAGAGAAAAACCTTGATCCCAATAATGGTAAACTAAAGAAGATGTGTTTAAAATATCATCTGTAAGCGTTTGCATTTCTTCGGGTTCGCCAAAAATGGTTTTCACGTTTTCGCGGGTTTCGCCAAAAGAAACAGAACAAAAGCCTTTAAGAAGCTTAATTATAGGAGGTTGAGCCATTATGTGGCTAAAGTATAAAAAGTGTTGAAAACAATGAAAAAAGAAATATTAAATATTTACAAAAAATATTTTGGAAATGAATAAAATGCAAGTATATTTGCACTCCGATTTTGAAAATTACATTACAGAATCGGGCCCGCACACGAAATGCTTCTTTATCCCGATAGCTATCGGGAAGAAGCGGTTCCTGCGAAAAAGTGAAATGATTCCGTAGCTCAGCTGGTAGAGCATTACACTTTTAATGTAGGGGTCCTGGGTTCGAATCCCAGCGGGATCACAACATGTACCTAACCCAACAAATTTATTTTTGTTGGGTTTTGTTTTTTCCTTTATTATCAAGGCTTTTAGTACTTCGAGGTGTTACCAGAAAAAATATTTTTTTACTGGTTTTAGTTATTTTGTGTCCCCAATGTGCCCCCAAACTTTTTTCGTTACTAATACGCCCTCCTCCAATTATATTGAAAATGAAACCACTTAAAAATATTTAGTGGAAAAACTATACTTATTTCAATTTATCAACGTATTACATATTAAACCATGAGCGCAAAAATTCATTTTTATATCAGAACTGACAGACCATCTAAAGATGGCTCTGTTCCAATTTATTTAAAATTTTCGTTATCAAGAACTCAAAGAATAAAAATCAGCACAGGAAAGTGCATAGCCGTTAAAAAAGAATTTCAAAAACTTAGTAATGAAGCAATAGAATTATTATCACCAGAAAAAAGAGAAACTATTTATGGTTGGGATAAATTAAAAGAAAGGGCTATTAAAGGTGATCCTAATTGGGAGGCTATAAATGACTTTTTGGATAGTGAAAAATATAGAGCAAAACAGGTTGTATTAAAATTTGAATTGCTTAATAGAACAATTACTTTGGAATTATTTAAACAGGCGTTTTTAAAACCAAACGCTACCGATAATTTTAATGAGTATTGCTTATTAGAGTTAGAAAAAAGAAGATCCCAATTATCTGATGGAACATACAAAGGAATTAAAGGTCAAATCTCTAAGATTAACAAATTTAAACCCAATTTAACTTTAGGCGACATTGATTATAAATTCTTAACTCTTTTTGAAAACTACATGCTTAAACCAGTTGCTCAAAAAGGTTTAGGAAATCTTCAATGTACTGTGGCTAGAACAATGAAGGTTGTTAGAGCTTTACTTCATATTGCAATGAAAAACGGAGATTTTCCTAAAGAAGCATATCCGTTCAAAGATTATAAAATAAAACATGTAGACCCAGTGCTAACAACGAGAGATTATCTTGAACCGGAAGATTTATATAAGGTTGAACAATTGCTTTCCCCTGAGAAAATTTCGGAATTATCTATTGGTGAAATTAGAGCAACCAAAAGATTTTTGTTTAGTTGTTATACAGGTTTGCGTTTTTCGGATGTAAACAATTTAAAACGAAAAGAACATGTTTTTGGAAAGTGGATTCAAAATCCTCAACTAAAAGAAATGGTCTTTAAGTGTTATATAGAAATTAGAATGGGTAAAACAGATCAGCCAGTTTTTATACCACTTATTGATAGAGCATTAGAATTAATAAATGAAACGCAGGAAAATCAGGTCTTTGAGATCATATCAAATCAAAAGGTTAATGAACACTTAAAATCAATAAATAAAAAAGCCAAACTGAATAAAAAATTATCCTTTCATGTGGCACGACATAGTTTTGCAACTATTTGTTTTTTACATGGCATTCCTGAAAACGTAGGGCAAAAATTATTAGGTCATAAGAATCGGAAATTTACAGAAGTATATACTCACCTTTCAAAAAATAAATTATTTTATGAAATGGATAAGTTAAGCCGAGGGCTAAGTAATTTTGAAATTTTGATTGAGGAAACGGATAGTAAGATTAACGATATGAAAGAAATTATGCCAATGCTTCAAGATTTAAGTCAGGATAAACTTGACTTAATTAAAGGGCTAATTAAACAAATAGGTGGGAATGCCGCATAAAAAAGATAAATCACCCAATGTAAGGTCAATGTTTACTCTAGGGTATTCCAATGCAGGGTCAATGATAATCGAAGGATCATTCAACGAAAAGCCAAGGATTGCCCTATGAAAAACCAAGGGAGTGTTAAAACACTCCCTTTTATTATATCTAAAACAAACTAAAAAGTATAATTATGGACAGTTTCAGTTTAAATTATCTGCTTAAAGATTTAAAAAAATTAGATAAAGACGAACTTTTTGAGAAAATGAAGGAACTTTATTATGATAATAAAAAACAAGCGAATAAAATTTTTGATTTAGAAGCCGAATTAAATAAATATCAAAATCAAATTGTATCGAAACAATCAAAAGAAAGTAAATTGATAAACTATGACGGCTATGACCTTGATTGGGTAATGGCAGAAAAAATAGTTTTTATATTAAGACGAAATAAGAAACCAATGAGTACTAAACAAATTATTAATGAACTTTTAATGATTGAACCAAGACTTAATGATTTATATTCAGAAAGAGAAAAAACACTTTCCAACTTTATTTATAACACTGTAAAATGTGGTTTTTTAGTTAGGGCTGATAAATCTATTGGTGGAGGGTATAACTATGCTTTAAAAGGAAAACAAAAATCTTAAAATAATTTTGAACTTCCATCTCCTCATCATTAAGATTTGGGAATAATAAATCACCGCTACCTCATTGAAATAAACAAACTTCGAGGTAAGTTCTGTCTAAACAAAAAAATTTATTTGTACTATGACTAACAATTAATAAAAGCAAACGGCAGAAACTATGTGACCAACAGTGTGGTTTTTTAATTAACAATTCGTTCAGGTATAATTGCATCATAAAGGTCTTTAAGTTCTTCGAACTGATTTTCAGAAATGCAATTATATTTTTGTATGTTAAAATAATATACGGCTGTTTCTATTGATTTTAAAAATAGTTTAGATTGTTCTTCATTCAAAAACAAAAAAGGTTTATTTGGCTTTTGTAATTTATTTGATGTGTAATACCATTTGTAAAAAGCCGTTTCTAACTCAACAAAATCGAAGTCTAAACAAATAATTTCAGAAGGTTTTTTATTAAGAGTAACTAATTTTTTGACTTCAGGGGAATACACCATAATTGATGGTTTATCTAGTAGACCAAGAATATGATACATAGAAAAAATTGCAGATGTTGTTTTTGTATACCGACTAATTAATAGGCTGCCAGTTATGTAATACCTCATTTTTAAAGAATTTACTCCTTAATAATTTTAAATACTTTTTGTTCGGAATTATTTTGAACTCTTAAATAATAAATCCCACTTTCCAAAAAAGATAAATCTATTTCCTGTTTTCGTGTTAAAGTATCTATTGAATAGATCTTTTGACCTAACGTATTTGTAATTTGTAGGTAATAGTTTTCTGCGATATTCATTTCAAAATTTATGTTCAACTTGTTTATTAAAGGATTTGGGTAAATTATGACATCATTTAAATTGTTTGCATTAACAACAATTGCCGCAGTATTTGATTTTATAATTTTCTTAGATATTGCTTTCTTATGACCAAATTTTAGTTGGGCGAAATAAATACCGTCTGCGTAAGAATCCATAATTAGTGAATCTTGATATATGCCCGATGGCATTACCGAATTTGTAATTGGGCTATAAATAGTATTACCAATAATATCTAAGACATTAACACTAACGGTATCATTATTAATAAAAGAATAGGTAAACGACGATCTCTTTTGAAATGGGTTTGGATTTACACTAAGATCATCTATTACCGTTTGCCCAGTAATACATGAAAATATGAAAAAAGCAATAAAACTTGAAAAAAATCGGTGATACATAAAATTTGAAATAATGAAAACTAAGATACAAATAATTATATTTCTTTTTTGCTTAATTGTTGTAGATATATGATAATGCCATAATAATCTTTTTCTTATTCTTTTGCCCCAGATGTTGCAGCGAAGTGATAGAGTCTATATGCAAATAGGTAAACTCCTTAAACACTATCTCGCAATTACAAATCGTTTGGTAAAAGCTCCTCTCTTATCTCCCCTTTCGAAGATAATGTAACAATGTTACATAACTTCTTCTACCTTATCAAAGTAACATTTCCTTTAAACGTTTTCTTTTCACCGTTTAATTCAAAGTTGATGATGTAAAAATAAATACCATCTACGCATGCTTCCCCACTTGTTGTATGTCCATCCCATTTTATTGATGGTAAATTTATTTTTGAATTCTCTTTTTGCGATTCGTTTGGCGTTTGTAAAATAGGAGTGCCCCAACGATTAAAAATATTTAGTTGAAAGTTTTTAATATATTGTGTATTACTGAAATTTACACCCCACGCATCGTTAACGCCATCGCCGTTTGGGGTAAATATGTTTGGTATGGTAAATATTGGCGCACAATCTTCAACTTTAACAAATACTGTACTGCTATTAGTTACATTACATTGGCTACGTTGTAAAGTATAGGTGATATTTGAAATTGGGTTTGCATAAGGCATAGCACAGTTAAAACAACTTAAATTTATGTTTGGTTGCCAAACGTAATTTGTAAAGTAAGTGCTATCTGCCGTTCCTAATCTTGTATTTTTACTTAAACAAATAGTATCGTTTATTCCTGCATTTGCAA
>JALHPG010000045.1 GCA_022842625.1 Bacteroidia bacterium
TAAGTAGGTGATAACATTATTGTTTCCAATATTTGCATTAGCTGGAGTAAATAAACTGCCTACAACTCCCGGTCCTGCCCAAACACCACCCGGGTTTTGAGATATACTGTTTAAATTAATAGGCGCATTGTTTTTACAATACGGTCCGGCATATTGAGAGAAATCGGCAGAGATAAATTTCTCGATAGTAATGGTTGTTTGTGCGTAGGCAACACATGGTCCGGCCGATACACTATAGTTAACAATATTATCACCGATAATAGCAAACCCTGGATTAAAACCACCTTGCGGTGTTGTTGCACCATTATTAGCGCCGCCAAAAATACCGCCTAACGGAGTTACTTGTAAGTTTATTGGAGAGCCAACGTTACAGAATGGACCAACTTTTGAAATTGAAGGCGCCGCAAGAGAGAATACATTTACGGCAGTAGTAGCTTGTGCTGGACATAATCCGCTTGGTGATGAAGCTGTGTTATAAGTTAAAACAATACTTCCAACGCCTGATATAGCAGGATTAAATGTTGTTCCGTTCACACCACTACCACTCCAAACACCTAAATTGTTTGAAGTTATAGGAATTAAACTAAGCGGCGAAGACGTGATACATTGATCAGGAACATTTGCTGTTACGATTGCCGGAACATATGCCTCAATAGAAATCGTTTTAGTGTCTTGCACATTACAAGTGTTTGTACCAATAACATATTGAACTAAGTTGCTGCCTATTACAGCGGCTGATGGATTGAATATTCCGGAAGTGTTATTATAATTAGTTGCTGTCCATGTACCGGTTGACGGTGAAACCAAAAGTTGGAAATTTGGTGCTGTATTACAATAAGGTCCAACTTGCGAGATAAATGGTTGTGGCGGATTTAATACAGAAACAGTTGTTGTTTGAACATCAGGACATAATGTTGTATTTGGAGCTGATGTTGTATTGTATGTTAATGTATAAACTCCGGTTGATAAATTTGGATTAAATACGTTTGCAGTAACGTTAGTTCCACTCCAAATACCATTAACGGTACTTTGTACAATACTAAATAAACTTACAGGAGTAAATGTATTACACATATTAGCCAACAAACCGGTTAGTGCCGCTGTGTTATATTGCGATACATCTAACATGGTTGTGTTTGTTACAACACAAGGTCCAACATTTACAGAATAGTTCACTATTGAGGTGCCTATTGAAGTTAATGATGGTGTAAATAAACCGATCGTTGAAACACCCGCATTTCCAAACCAGTTTCCTCCTGAAGGACTGGCGTTAAGTGTAACAGGGGATGCATTAGTACAAATAGGATTAACAGGCGTAATTGTTGGAGTTAAAGTAGCGGTAACCGAAACGTTTAATGTACTTGAACTAGGACAAACCGTTGGGTTAGGACTAGATGTTGTATTATACGTGAGGGTATAATTTCCACCTCCGGTTGCAGGATTAAAAACATTTGAGATCACTCCAAGACCGCTCCAAACACCGTTAACTGTACTTTGTACAAGCGACATTAAGTTTTGAGTTGGACTAGTGACACATAATGGCACAATGCTACCCGTTAGATTAGCAGTATTAAATTGTGATACATTTATTGCCGCAGTATTAGTTGCAATACAAGATCCAACAGCAACAGTATATAACACCGTACTTGTTCCTATAGCTGCTAAAGAAGGAGTAATAATTCCGGGCGCACTAATTGCAGAGTTTGTTGTAAACGTTCCTCCACCCGGAGTTGCTATTATAGCAACCGAACTAGAAGTGTTACAAAGCGGAGATACCGGTGTTATTGTTGGTGATAAAGGATTAACCACAGTTACTGTAAGCGTTTGAATTGTTGGGCAGTTATAAACAGTTGGTGTTACTGCAACGCTGTATACAACAAGTGAAAGAGAACCTGTAATTGGTTGGGTTGTGATCTGCGTACTTGTTGCTGTTGGCGCAGCTATACCAGGACCCGGACTCCAGCTATAAGTAAAGTTGCTAGGTAATACCGAAACGCAATTCCCAAATCTGGTGTTCGGTCTATTCATAGATAAACCATTACTATTTGCGGCACCGCAGCTAATGGTAGTCATGTTAAATGCACCACCCCAAATTGTTGAATTGTAAGCTGTGGGAGTGTATAACACAGATGCGTTAACAAATGTCCAAGGTGAATTACTTCTACAAATATCTACTAGTATGTTTGATACACCATCCCAATAATATGGTGTTGCAAAAGTGTGTGTGTTCCAACCGTTAACCGGTGTAAAAGTAAGTTGATTAAAAACTTGCGTTAATCCGGTATTATCAAAAGCAGTTACAACGCTATTTGTAGTACATTTAATTTTTATTGTAAAGTTAGCCATGTTGTTAACGCCATTTGTTGCAGCAACGTTAAAGGCTAAGCTTGTTAAATATCCGGACGAGACACCTGATGCTAATAATTCAGATGCGCGGTATAAAATTTGCTGGTGATGATCGTAATAATATTTATTGTAAGGTGAAGGTGTTTGCCATGAAGCGTTCGATGTTGCCGCTGTTCCCACGTCTTTTAAAAGCGGACTAGCACAAGCGGGTCCAACACCCAGTGTTGAACAAGGTGTTCCAGGTAAGGTACCTAATATTACCGATGGCGTTAAAATACCACCTTGGCAAACAGTAGTTGTTAGAGGCGTAAGTGTGAAAGTAGGGTAATTAGTTACCGAAACGTTTACTGTTTTAGTAGCTGGGCAAGAACCAGGAGATACAGTAACACTGTATACTCCGCTATTAGTACCACTTGCATTTGCAATTACAGGACTTTGTGCGGTTGATGTGAAATTTCCCGGACCTGTCCAAGTGTATGTTAAAGGCGCAGTTCCTGATCCAACAGCAGTTAAGCTTATAGATTGACCGGCGCATAAAGAAGGTGTGCTTGTAGAGGCTGTTGCTGTTATGATTCCTGTTGGACTCATGTTAACATATAAATTATAATCTTCTGTCTCCCCAAAACCATAGTTGTTACAAGGGTCAATGGTTGGTCCGTTTGTAAAATAAGCACATCTAACACGCATTCTATAAACACCGGTTGCTTGACCAACAGGTATTGTAAAATTTGCATTATTAAAACTAGCTGCTGGAGGAACTCCCGGAACAGAACAAACGCGCTCATTGGTTAAATTAAATACCCCGTTTTGATCCCAATCAACAAAACAAGTAAAACCTTGACTGTATACATTTCCCGATTGGAAAGTACAGGTAATAACTTGACCAGGATTGGCAACTAAATAATGTTGACAACCAAAAAAGAAATAATTTCTTACACCAACTAAAGGAAAGGTTTGAGCATTACATCCGGAGTTGTTGTTAGTGATATTATTTACTCCACCTGTTGTACTGAAACTATTGATAAAGTCATTAATGCCATTACCTGGCGAGTTAGATGGTCCAGGCTGATTACAAGGTATTTGAGAATACAATGGGAAACAGTATGGAGCAGGTGTAACAAGCGCTTGAGCAGAAAGTTTAACTTGGGAAGAAAATACTCCTGCAAGAACTAAAAAACTTAATTTATTTAATATGTTTTTCATCTAGGATTAAATTAAGGTTTGTAAATAAGTTTGTTTGCAGGAAGTAAAACGATCACATCTTTAAAGCCCGGAATAATTACCAGCGCCTCTTCGTTTTGTTTTCTATTATCTTCAAATCTTGCAATATCAATGGCCTCTTCGTTCATTGAAACGCCATCATTAGAATAATTACGTTTTATATAAAACGATTCAGAGAAATACCACATTTCTTTAATGTATTGGAATTTGTTCTCAGATTTCCATTTTTGATAATCTGTTCCCGCACTATGCCTGTATTCTACATATGTTTCAAATTTCTTTTCTTTGATTGGATCTAGTTTTATTTTAGTCCAATCGGTAGGGTCTTGCGAAAAGGAAAATAATGACATTGTA
Organism: Bacteroidia bacterium; assembly: GCA_022842625.1. Lineage (GTDB taxonomy): Bacteria > Bacteroidota > Bacteroidia > B-17B0 > Aurantibacillaceae > Aurantibacillus. The sequence continues at coordinate 3,922 of JALHPG010000045.1, forward strand.
AAAAGAATGCCAAGAAAAAAATATGATCTATATTTTGCTTTCATATGAGTTAAATAATTATTACTGTAAAGTTAAGCTAGAAACAAGTAAATCTAGCATTTGTTCCCTAAATACAATGTTGGTTTCACTCAGTCAAAACGTGTAAAAAAAAGGGAATTTTTTCTAAAATTTATCGAGTTTTTTTAGGCTTTTTTTTTAGATTGTTTAGATTTACAGTTTATGACCAAATCATAGGAGAATTACTAAGTGTTAAAATGCAATACAAAAAGTAATTTTTAAGCAATTACAGCAGGCGGTTCCATAACCGTACCACATTTTTTGCAGGTTCTAAGGTCTTTGTTCTCGTAAAAAAGTTTAAACTCGGTTTGAAACTGCGAAGTAATATCTGTTAAAGTGAAATAAACGGCATGTAGCGGATGATTGCAATTCTCGCAAAACCATAATAATCCGTCTTTTTCATCTGCTCTGCGTTTTCTTTCCATTACTAATCCTATAGAATTAGCAAAACGTTTTGGGTTATGAGGAACCTTTGGGGGCAACAAAAAAATGTCGCCTTCGTTTATAGGCACTTCAACTGCCTTCCCATTTTCCTGAATTTGAACAACGGCATTTCCCTCTAACTGATAGAAAAATTCTTCACTTTCGTTATAGTGATAATCTTTTCTTGAATTAGGGCCACCAACTACCATAACAATAAATTCAGCGTCTTTATAAACAACTTTATTGTTTACAGGTGGTTTTAAAAGATGACGATTTTCGTCGATCCACTTTTTAAAATTAAACGGGCGAGTTACCATAAAATGAATTTAAGATTTAAACGGTTTTTAAACTAATTTATTTTCTAATAAATATTCAGCTATTTGCACAGCATTTGTCGCAGCGCCTTTTCTTAAGTTATCGGCAACTATCCAAAGGTTTAATGTTTTAGGTTGCGATTCGTCTCTCCTTATTCTTCCAACAAAAACTTCATCTTTATTATGAGCGTTCATTGGCATAGGATAAATTTGATTTTGAATATCATCCTGCAAAATAATTCCTGGCGTGTTTGACATCATTTTAAAAATATCTTTTACCTCAAAATCATTTTCAAATTCCATGTTCACACTTTCGCTATGACCGCCCATTACCGGTATTCGAACAGTTGTAGCTGTTAGTGCAATTGTGTCATCACTCATTATTTTTTTAGTTTCGTTAACCATTTTCATTTCTTCTTTGGTATAACCGTTGTCTAAAAAAACATCAATTTGCGGAATAACATTTAGATCAATTTTGTATTTGTAAGCCATCTCATCGCTCTTGCCATCTTTGCGTTCGTTCATTAATTGAGAAACAGCTTTTACTCCCGTTCCTGTTACGCTTTGGTAAGTTGATACAACAACTCTTTTTATTTTATATTTTTTGTGCAGCGGATTTAAAACCACCACCATTTGTATGGTTGAGCAATTTGGATTCGCAATTATTTTATCTTCTTTTGATAATTCACTCGCATTAACTTCGGGGACAATTAATTTTTTTGATGGATCCATTCTCCATGCCGAAGAATTATCAATAACAGTAATTCCTGCAGCTGCAAATTTTGGTGCCCACTCTTTAGAAGTATCGCCACCTGCCGAAAATAAAGCTATTTGTGGTTTTGCAGCAATTGCTTGCTCCATTGAATGCACAATGTATTTTTTTTCTTTAAACGTAATTTCTTTTCCAACCGATCTTTCTGATGCAACGGGAACTAATTCTGTAACCGGGAAATTTCTTTCTGATAGAACTTCCAACATTTTTGTGCCTACCAATCCGGTAGCGCCAACAACTGCAATTTTCATTTTATAAATTCTTTTTTGTAAAATTAATTTATTTTTATTTTGTTTCTTCTTCTTTTGGAGTTTCTTCATTCACAAGATATACACCATCGGGTTTAATTAATACTTTACGGTGACGGTATAAAATACCAATGGCTTTTTTAAAGGTTGCCTTACTCATGCTTAGTCGTATTGAAATTTCTTCGGGCGTACTTTTGTCGTGCAGACTTAAAAAACCATTGTTTTTTTGAAGATATTCCATTACCACTTCGGTTGAATCTAACACATTTTTAAATCCGCTTTTTTGAAAACTGATATCAATTAATTTATCTTCTCTAATTGTTTTTACAAAGCCTTCCATTTCATCACCAATATAAACATCTTTGTAAATATCGTTGTGATAGATCAAGCCTTTGTGAGCCCCGTTAATAATGCAACTAAAGCCAAGGGGTGATTCTTCGTAAACGATCAGATCAACTTTTTGTCCTTCTTCTAGTTGTATATTTTCGTTATCAATAAACTTATCAATTTTGTTAGAGGCAACAATTCGGTTGGTTACTTCATCTAAATAAATATATACCACATAAAAATTGTCTTCACTCATTTTATGTTTTTGTTCGCTGAATGGAACAAGCAGATCTTTTTCTAAACCCCAATCCATAAAGGCGCCAACTTCAGATACTGAAACAACACGCAAATAAGCAAACTCATTTATTTTAGCGTAAGGTGTTTTTGTGGTGGCAATTATTCTGTCTTCCGAATCGTTATAAATAAACACATCCAGTTTATCTCCAACCTTATAATTATCTTTTATAAACGAGTTTGGCAGCAACACGTCGTTTTTGTCTTCATCTCCTAAATATAAACCAACTGTTGTCTCTCTTAAAATAGTTAGTGTATTTATTTTTCCAATTTCAATCATTCTTCTTTAATTTTTGCACGAAGATACGGTTTATTTTAGCCACAGATTTCAATGATTTTTTTACTTCTTGGATCGTATAAAATTAAATCTGTGTTATCTGTGAAATCTGCGGCTTAATTTTTGACAGTTATCTCACAATTTCCAACTAAATTCGCGGCATGCAAAACAAAAAACTTGCCTGGGCATTACTTATTATTTTATCCATTGTTTGGGGAAGCTCCTTTATTTTAATGAAGCGTGGTTTAGATGCCTTTGGCAGCGATGAGGTGGCCGCCCTTAGGATATCAATTGCATTTTTGTTTTTGGCCCCCTTTTTAATTAAATACTATAAAATAGATCTTAAAAAGTATTTACCCGGACTGATATTAATGGGTGTATTTGGCAATTTGATTCCTGCTTTTTTATTTACAAAGGCAGAAACCCAAATTAGCAGCAGTTTAACGGGCATGTTAAATGCTTTAACCCCTTTGTTTACAGTACTTGTGGGTTTAGTTTGGTTAAAAGTTAAACCAAAGGGAGCACAAATTGTAGGTATAATTGTTGGCTTTATAGGAGCTACTTGTTTAATGGTGTTTGATGCCGGTAGCAACAATTCTAACAATGTTTTGTATGGTTTATTGGTACTTGCCGCTACTTTCTTTTATGCTATTAGCATCAGCGGCATAAAAAAGTATTTACACGATCTAAATTCGATAACAGCAACAGTTTGGGCTTTCTGCATCACTGGACCAATCGCTTTGATCTACCTTTTTGGATTTACCGATTTCACCCTCCATTTAGCCACTTTGCCAATGGCATTGCCTTCTTTAGGATATATTTCCATTTTAGCCATTGTTGGCTCGGCATTATCGGTTATTGCCTATAATATTCTCATAAAAAACTCAGGAACGGTTTTTGCCAGCTCTTGTACCTATTTAATACCAATTGTGGCCATTGGCTGGGGACTTTTTGACGGAGAAATGGTTAATTCTTACCAGATCTTGAGCATTGTGGTGATCATTTTAAGCGTTTATTTAATAAACCGCGATTAATTTTTGCAGGTTAATAAGAATTAAGTATATTTGCGTCCCCTTTTTAAGGGATTTATTAACAATTTAAACCAAATTAAATGTACGCAATTGTAGAAATAGCCGGGCAACAATTTAAAGTGGAACGTGGAAACAAAGTATACGTTCACCGCCTAGAGGCTAACGAGGGCGAGAAAATTGAATTTGACAAAGTTTTCTTATTAGATAACGGAGGAAAAATTTCAGTTGGAAACCCAACCGTAGAGGGCGCTAAAGTAGCTGCCACAGTAATCAGTCACCTTAAAGGTGATAAAGTGATCATTTTCAAAAAGAAACGCCGTAAGGGGTATCAAAAATGGAACAATCACCGTCAATCTTTAACTCAGATCCTTATTCAAGGTGTTTTAGCTAAAGGTGATAAATTAGAATCAGAATTAACTGCAACTCGTAAAGTTCGTACTCAAGGTCCGGCTAAAAAAGTTGAAGTTGTTGCAGAAAAAGTGGTGGCTGAGAAAAAGCTCCTGCTAAAAAAGCTGCTCCTAAAAAGGCTGCTGCTAAAAAAGTAACAAAAAAAGATTAAGAGGAAATGATAAATGATAAATGTTGAATTTTAAATTTAACTAATCATTTAGCATCTTAAATTTAACATTTAAAATTAAAATAAAATGGCACACAAAAAAGGCGCGGGTTCATCAGATAATGGTAGAGATTCGCATAGTAAACGTTTAGGCGTTAAAATCTTTGGTGGACAATCTTGCATCGCAGGAAACATTATTGTTCGTCAACGTGGTACTAAACATAACCCGGGTGAAGGTGTAGGTATTGGTAAAGACCATACTTTATACGCTTTAGTTGATGGTAAAGTAGTATTCAAAAAGAAAAGAGATGATAGATCTTATGTATCTATTGTTCCTATTGAAGGGTAATAATTAACTTTATATAGATTTAAAGCCCTCCATTAAATTGGTGGGCTTTTTCTGTTTTTTAAAGTTTTTATAAATACCGGTATTTAAATAAAATTTCGTTTAATAATTAAACTTGTACTCTAAATAAAATCGAACTGTTATGTTGCAACTAATTAATATCAGAGAAAATAAAGAAGATGTTTTAAAACGTTTGGCCATTAAAAATTTTAAAGATGCCGAAACAATTATTAATTCTGTTCTGGAAAAAGATGCACAACGCAGATCTATTCAGGGTGAGGGCGATGCTATTAAAGCGGAAGCGAACCAAATTGCAAAACAAATTGGTGAGTTAATGAAAACCGGTAAAAAAGACGAAGCTGAAAAAGTAAAACTTAGAACTACCGAATTAAAACAAAAAGAAAAAGAATTAGATGAGCAATTAAAATTAGTGGAGGATGAAATTCAATCTCTTTTAGTTTTGGTTCCTAATACACCAAATTTAACTGTGCCTTTAGGAAAAACCCCCGAGGATAACGCAGTAGTTTTTGAGCACGGCGATAAGCCTAAGTTACCTGCAGGTTCTATGCCGCATTGGGAGCTTACAACAAAATATAATTTAATTGATTTTGAATTAGGTGTAAAAATTGCCGGCGCTGGTTTTCCTGTTTACAAAGGCAAATGCGCTCGTTTACAACGCGCATTAATTAATTTCTTTTTAGATCGCGCAACAGCAAAAGGGTATTTAGAAATTCAACCGCCAATTGTGGTGAACGAAGATAGCGGTTATGGTACCGGACAATTACCGGACAAAGAAGGACAAATGTACCATTGCACCATTGATAATTTATATTTAATACCAACTGCTGAGGTGCCGGTTACAAATATTTACCGCGATGTTATTTTAAAAGAAACCGATCTGCCGGTAAAAAATACTGCCTACACGCCTTGTTTTAGAAGAGAAGCAGGAAGCTACGGAAAAGATGTGCGTGGATTAAATCGTTTGCACCAATTTGATAAAGTTGAAATTGTTCAAATAACACATCCTGACAAAAGCTACGAAACGTTAGAAGATATGCGTGAGTATGTTGCAAGTTTATTAAAAGAATTAGAATTACCATTTCGTACTTTAAAATTGTGTGGTGGCGATATGAGTTTTGCAAGCGCATTAACTTACGATATGGAAGTATGGAGTGCTGCACAAGAAAGATGGTTAGAGGTTAGTAGCGTAAGTAATTTTGAAACTTTCCAAACTAATCGTTTAAAATGCAGATTTAAAGATGCAAATGGTAAAACACAATTAGCGCACAGTTTAAATGGCAGCGCATTAGCTTTACCACGCATTGTTGCAGCGTTATTAGAAAATAACCAAACAGAAGCCGGAATAAAGATCCCAAAAGTATTGGTTCCTTATTGTGGTTTTGATATGATCAACTAAGAATGATAAAAACTGCCAAAAATAGTTTAGTGCTTTTATTTTTTGCAGGATTATTCTTTCAATCGTGTAACAGAAATGATATTTACGCGACCAAAATTAAAACCTTAGATAGTTTAAGCGGCGCGGTAAACGCACATGCTAAAGAGATCGATAAAGTTGACACAATTATTTTAGCGAAAGCAATTTTACGTTTTGATCAGTACAAACAATTTATTCAGCAAAACGTTACAGATACCGTTACAAAATCTGAAGCCGATTTTATTCAGCAATTTTATACCAGCGGAAAAAGTTTAGAGGATTTTGAAGTTAATCGCCAGTCTTTAAAAGCAAGAACGAGTTTAATTAATTCGCAATTGGAAAAATTAAAGAGTGATGCGAAAAACAATTTACTACCTGAAGAAAAAATAATTGAATTTACCGATCTCGAAAAGAAAGAAGCCAATGTTTTAATTGAGGCAAGTAACAAACAACAACAACTTTTTTATACCAACTTACAAGAATTTAAAACCGCTTTAAAAGGGGTTGAATACCTTATAAAAGCCAGAAATAACGGGCAATTGCCAACAGTAGTAAAAGATAGTCTTTCTTTATAATGCAATACATTTTTTTAGTTTATAAATATAATTAATATACAAATGTCATCCTGACGAAGGAAGGATCTCGGTCACAAAAGATTTCTCCTTTCGTCGAAATGACAAATTCGAAAACAATAGTAGTAATGGCAGTTTCATTTCAAAATCAAGAAATACAATTTAAACTATCTGAAAAGATCAAAATTAAATCGTGGATAAAAACCATTATTGAGTTAGAAAAGAAAAAACTCGGACAAATAAACTTTGTATTTACTTCTGATGAAGAGCTGTTAAAAACAAACATCGAATTTTTAAATCATAATACTTACACAGATATTATTACGTTTGATTATTGCGAAGGAAAAATAATTAATGGCGACATTATTATTAGCGTTGAGCGCGTAAAAGAAAATGCCGAAAAATTTAAAGTAGAGTTTGATTCTGAAATTAAACGCGTGATCATTCACGGTGTTTTGCATTTGTGTGGCTATAAAGATAAAAGCACAAAAGATGCTGAGGTTATGAAAGGCAAAGAGAACTGGGCTTTAAAAAAGTTTTAAATTAAGTTTTAGTTTTTCAACATCAAGATCAATAAAACCGTCATTGCGAGGAACGAAGCAATCTCACACACAGTTTAGTGCAAAACCCATAGTTTGAGATCGCGTCGTCGACCCTCCGCGCGATGACGGTTTCGTATGATCGGACTAATGTTTTTTTCTAATTTTAAATCTTAAGTTTAACTTTTTAAATCAAAAACTATTGCCCCATTTGATTGCCACCGGTGTTATCTTTGCTAATATTTCGCAAACTAAAGGTTATTGGATAGTTTGTTCTGTATCGCACTAATTTATTGTTTAAAATTGCCGGTTGCCATTTAGTTAGTTTTATTAATCTCAACGCTTCTTCTGTACAGCCAGCATTTACACCTTGTTTTACTGTGATCCCTGTCAGGTATCCGTTTGCTTCAACTACAAATTCTATTACTACTGTTCCTTCAATTGATTTTTCTATTGCCAACTTTGGATATTCAATTTGTGACAAAATAAATTCTGCTAAACCGTCGTTACCATTTTTATAATACTCCGGCGATTTATCTGCTTTTGTGTATATCACAAAACTGCTATCTACCGGCAATGGTTTTTTTAGCGTTAATTTATTTTTCTGTTTAAAATAACGGTTATATTTTTCGGTAGATAATTTAAAAATTAAAAAATAGGGTCTACTCTCGTTAGGTAATTTTAATGTTTTATAAAATTTCCAGAAATTAAATACACGCAGTAATTCATTTCTTAAAGCATTATTTACGTTGCCTTCTATTTTAATATTCACAGCTTTTCCGGCAGTATCCAGATCAAAAAAGCAGGTAATTTCCACATCAAAATTTGATGTTAATAATGTTTTTGGCAGTGTTAATTGCGTTTGTAAAACCTGTTCAATCTGCTCTTTACCGCCAATTGCTTTTGCTTCGTACTCAGGACTAGTACTTGATGTTTGGGCAGATAATTGGTTAAAACCAATGATCATTAAAACTAAAAAAAACTTTTTGATCATATATAAAGATAATTTAAAAAAGTTAAAGGTATTTGCCATACTCATATCTCTAGTTATAAACTTGTATTTATGCCTATGGTAAAACCTGAGTTTACCTTGTTGTTAATGCCATAGCCAAGTACGTAATCGATTCGTAATACTCTAAATATATTTTCAAAACCAAAATTTATTTCGTAATACTGTTGTAATCTATTACTCATTAATAAATGTCCGCCCACAACTTCTTGAATTTTTAATTGTTTAAATAGAGGAATTTTGTTGATGATGAACCCATTAAAATGATGTTCGGCATGCGCTTCTGCAAACCATTGGTCGGCACTAAATGTGTAATAAGGTAAAAGTCTAAAGCTGCTTAAATAATCGTTGGTATTAAACAAAGTTTGGTTTCCTAAAAAGTATTTAAAATCCATAAATAATAAATTTTTAGTATTAACAAAGCCACCGCCTTTTAATCTAAATCCTAAGCGCCCAAACAAACCTAAGTTAAGTTCGTCGTATATCATAGCACTTGCCAGATCATAATCGGCTGTTGTGTTTAGCACAGGAAAGGCTTTTTTATAACTGACACTCAATTTTGGATATTTTGTACCGGTTACAATCTTTTGATTTGGCAGGGTTACATATTTTTGTTTAAATCTAAATGATAGTGTTATTTCGGCAGTAAAGGCATTGTTGGTTTTAAATAACGAATCGTGGTTAAAGTCGTTTTTAGGGTCGTTACTGGTAAACAGTTTTGTTTTATCGTCAACTATTAAAAGATTGCTGGTGTTTTTTAATGCGTCGCGTTCAACATATTTAACGAGTGAAGAGAAAAAGACCCCATTTGTTAATTCTGTAAAATAACTGCTTTCAACACCGGTTTCTTTAAACACTTTCATAAAATTTTCATTTAAAAAAAGTGAGTAAAGCGAATTTACTAACGGAGAGATCGGATCGAGTTGATTGTATTGTTCGGCAATTGATTTTACTTTTATACCAATTCGTGAGAATTTTTTTGGATTATAAAAGTAATTATAACCAACTTCTCCTCCCCACAGATAGTTACTGAACCCATAACGTAGTTTTCCACTAAAACGATGCGCTTTTAAATTTTCGTACTCTTTATCTACCGAAAATACATAACTCAAATTTAAACCCTCAACCGTATTGTATTGAATGCCGTTAGTAATTATGCCCGGTATGGATACAGTGAGCCGGTCTTTTGTTTTTTTGTAATTGTAACCCAAAAATATATCCGGTGCCCGAAGTTTATTTCTTTTGTGATCAACAGAATCTTTATACCTATCTGTGTCTTCAATTTTCTCTGTGCTGTCTTTTTTTCTATAATCTTTGTTTTCCTCAGAAGTTAGCGGTGCAGGCCTGTTAAGATTCCAGTAATTAGAATCCTTTTTATTGGCGCCGTCTTCTACAATAAAAATTTCGTTGGTAAAAAATTTATCATTAAGGTTTGGTTTTAAATTGTAGTTTTTTACAATGGCGTTAAAATAGCCATCGCCGGCAATGCCGAAAAATTTAAAGTAAAAACTAAAATTATGGTTGATGGGCATCCAAATACTGTCTCCTGCAATTGGTGCGTGCAGTTGTTTAATAGAGAGTGTATCAACAAAATTAATTTTATTGTTTTTAGTTAATTTTAGGTCAACACCGGTAATGCGCCACGAGTTTTCTTGGATATAAATAATGCCCGTAAAACATGGGTCTGTTTTTCGTTTTGGTATTACTTCAATTTTATTAAATAGTTTGCCGTCTTCGCTTATTGTTCCAAGTAATCTGAATTTGTAATACAAAAAAGCATTTCCGTTAAGAGGCGATACAAATGGCCTGTCGCTTATGCCTTTTATTGTAATTAAGTTTTCATAAAAATTAAATTTCATCTGACTAAGATGATTAAAGCTAAAACTTTTGCTTTCGCCACTTACACGGCTGCTAAACATGATCTCTTTTTCCTTATCCGGTTTTTTAAAATAATAATTACTCTCGCTTTCGCTTAAGTAAATAACACCAAACATGGTAGAGTCTATTTTTTCGCCACTGGTTATTTTTATTAATTTTTTAAATTTTTCAGGAAGGCTAATAAGTCTTTGTAAACCTTTTATGTAAGATTGGCAAGAGTATTCATTTACTTCATCAGAATGTTTTTTTCTTTTTTTGATGGCCTTGCGCATGATTGGGTAGGCAGGGTCTTCGCCGGCTTTTACAATAATTTCTTGTAGTGCAATGCCGTCTGATTTTAAATTTACGTTTAGTATTTTGTTTTCGGTAAGGTTAACTTCTATTTCTTGTTTTGAGTAACCTAGGTATTGAAAGACAACAATGTATTTTCCTTTTTCGAGTTTTAAAGAATAATTTCCGTCATCGTTACTGTTAACACCTTTTGTAGTGCCTTTTAAATAAATAGTTGCAAATGGCAAGTTTTCTCCGCTGCTGGTAACTTTTCCCGAGAGGGTGTATTGTTGCGCAAAATTGGTTTGAAGAAAAAAAGATAGAATAATAAACAGGGTTAATTTATGTCTTTTTGATTGAAGCATAAATTATTTTTTTTCGAAACCCATAAAGGCATACGATATTAAATTAGCACCCATTTTTAATGCTTTTGATCTGGCTTCTTCACTATCTTTATGTATTTCCTGACTTTCCCAGCCATCACCTAAGTCGCATTCAAAATCGTAAAAGCAAACCAAGCGACCTTTATAAATTAAACCATAACCTTTTGGTGCACTGTTATCGTGTTCGTGAATTTTTGGTAAGCCGTTTGCGAAATCATATTTTTGATGATAGACGGGGTGATTAAAAGGTAATTCAACCAGGTCTAATTCGGGAAACACTTTTTTTAATTGTGGTCTTATAAATTTATCCATGCCGTAATTATCACTAACGTGTAAAAATCCACCGGCAATTAAATAATTCCTTAAATTTTCCGCTTCTTGATCTGTAAAAATTACGTTTCCATGGCCGGTCATGTGAACGAAGGGATAATTATAGATCTCAACACTGCCTGCATCAATAATAGCTTGCTCTGGATTGATGCTTGTTTTTAGATTATCGTTACAATATTTTATAAGATTAGGAATAGAGGTTTCCAGATTAGCGTACCAATCACCACCGCCATTATATTTTAAAACGGCAATTTGAAAACTGTAAGGAGGAAGTTTATAATACTCACCAATTTTTAAAGCTGATCTTCCTTCAGAAAAAACCAAAATAAGAAAAAGGCAAACTATTTTTTTTAGAAAGGAAATACGCATTGATCTTTTAAATTCTAGTTTTAAAATTAAACAATTTTACCGAAGAAAGCTGTAATTTTTAACTAAACATTTTTATAAAATTCAACCAGCTCAATTGCTTGTTTTGCTTCTAATACATCGTGTACCCTTAAAATAGAAGCGCCGTTTAATAAAGCTATGGTATTTAATACTGTTGTTCCGTTTAATGAGGTAACAGGGTTTGTTCCTATTACATTATTTATCATACTTTTTCTTGATAAACCTGCCAAAATTGGGTACTGACTAAATTCTTTCAGGTTTTTTAAAAGTTTATAATTATGCTCTTGAGTTTTTCCAAAACCAAAACCAACGTCTACAATTAGTTTGTTAAAATTAAGATCGTTTAGTTTTTTGATCTTTTCGAATAGTTCGTTTTTTATTTCTGAAACTACATTTGAATAGGTTGGGTTTTGCTGCATAGTTTGTGGCGTGCCCTGCATATGCATTAAAATATACGGTAAGTTTAAATCGGCAATCGTTTCAAACATTTTAAGGTCAAAATTTCCGCCGCTAATATCATTTATAATATCGGCTCCTAGGCCGGCGCTTTTTTTGGCCACTCCCGAATTAAAAGTATCAATGCTAATAAAGGTATTTGGGAATTTTTTTCTTATTTCGGGTAAATAAACTTCTAAGCGTTCCCATTCCTCCTTTTCGGTAATGATCTTGGCATTTGGTCTGGATGAGGCTGCGCCAATATCAATAATATCAGCTCCTTGTTCAATTTTTTCGTTTATATCGCTTAAAACATCCTTTATGTTGCTATACTTACCGCCGTCATAAAAACTATCAGGGGTAATATTAACAATGGCCATTACTAATGGTTTAATAAATGTTAATGTTTTACCATTACAGGTATACTCAATTGGGTTAATTTCGCTATTTTTAGTCATCATTTTTTATATGCAAACTACATCTCAACAATACGACGCAGCAATTTCTCAGTGCAAAGATATCTTTTTAAAGAAAATGAAAGACTATGGTACTGCATGGCGCAATTTACGACCAACTTCGCTTACCGACCAAATTTTTATTAAGGCACAACGAGTAAAAAGTATCGAAGAAAAAGGTACGCAAAAGATAGTAGACGATATTAAAGGAGAATATATTGGTATAATCAATTATTGTATCATTGCTTTAATTCAGTTGGAATTAGCGGATGATACAAGAGTAGACCTGCCTTATGATGAAGTGGCGCATTTGTATGTGAAATATGCTGATCAAACTAAGCAATTAATGGAAGACAAGAACCATGATTACGGTGAAGCCTGGAGAGACATGCGTCTAAGTTCTTTAACAGATCTTATTTTAATGAAAGTATTTAGAGTGAAGCAGATAGAAGATAATAAAGGAAAAACAATTATCAGCGAAGGGGTTGATGCCAATTATATGGATATGATCAACTACGCTGTTTTTTCTTTGATAAAATTGGAAAAATTACCGGTTTAATTTTTAAGCTGACAGTGTTAAAAATATTTAATTTAGTTTTTACAGAACATTTTACTCAATACCTTTAAAACATTACAATTATAAAATATGAAAAAATTCTTATCCTCAAACGTTTTCCGTTTTATCTGGTCGGCCGGATTAGCAGCATTAATTTATTTTATTTGTCCACCTTGTTTTAGTAAAACAACATTAGCTATTTTATTGGCTATACAATTAATTTTAATAAACGGTGCAGGGTATATTGCCAAAATACCTATGATAACGCACATTGCCAGATTTTTAGTAGGCGGTTTGTTCATTTTTTCGGGCTTTATTAAGGCCAACGATCCATTAGGCTTTTCATATAAGTTACAAGAATATTTTGAGGTATTTAAGAATGATACCGGTATGGCCTTTTTTGAGTGGTTTGCTCATATTGCTTTGCCTTTAGCAATTATTATTTGTGCCAGCGAAATTATTTTAGGAGTAATGTTGTTGATAGGATATAAAACAAGATTAACCTTATGGTTATTGTTTGCTCAAATTGCATTTTTTACCTTCTTAACCTTTTATTCGGCCTGCTTTAATAAAGTTACTCATTGCGGTTGTTTCGGCGATTTCCTTCAACTTAAACCATGGGAAAGCTTTTGGAAAGATATTGCACTCATGATCTTAATTACAATTTTGTTTGCCGGAAAAGATCATATTAATGAATTATTTGCCCCAATGATAATAAGCACCTTGTTTTTAATGGGAGTTGTTTTCTCAGTTGGTTTTCCGGTTTATGCTTACAGAAATTTGCCGCCTTTAGATTTTAGAGCTTATAAGCCGGGATCAAGCATTAAAGAGAATATGAAATTATCACCTGACTATAAACCGGCAGAATATGAAACCGGATTTATTTACGAGAATTTAAAAACCGGAAAAAAAGAACACTTCAATTTAAAGAATTACCCTTGGGAAGATACGTTAACCTGGAAGTGGGTTGCCACTGATAACATTGTGATCAAAGATGCAGTTAATGCGCCTAAAATAACCGATTTTACGGTAAATAATTTAGATGGTGTGCCTATTACAGATTCTGTTTTAAATGATAAGAATTATAGTTTTTGGTTAATTGTTTATGATCTTAAAAAAACCGAGGATGATCCAACGTTAATGGCTAAGATCAATGATTTTTATAAACTGGCAACGCAAGAAAAATATAAAGTTATGGCCTTTACAGCAAGCGGACCAAACGATGTGGATGAGTTTAAACATAAACATAATGCATTATATGATTTTGCTACTGTTGATGGCATTGTTTTAAAAACCATGGTAAGAAGTAATCCAGGATTAATGTTGATCAAAGACGGAACCGTTATTGCCAATTGGCATCACAATAATTTTCCATCCTTTAGCGATGTGAAACAAAAACACATGAAATAAAAAAAATAATTTTAAACGAAACCCTTCCTTAATTTAAAACAGGAAGGGTTTTTTATTGCCTTTTTGAAAGTATATTTGTACAAGAATGAAAGCAGCGGCTTTAAGCGACATAAAAAAAGAACTTGAGCATCTTCAGCCTAAAGAGTTGTTGGATCTTTGTATTTCGCTTGCTAAGTATAAAAAGGATAATAAAGAATATTTAGGTTATTTGTTGTTTGAGGCTCATGATAAAACAGAATTTATCAAAGGTGTAAAAGAAGAAATAGATGAGCACTTCGAAACTTTAAAATTGCAATCTAATTTATATTACGTAAAAAAAAGTTTGCGAAAACTATTGCGAATTATAAGCAAGTACACCAAGTATATTGATGATAAAGGGCTTTCGGCCGAGATGTATATTTATTTTTGCACCAAACTAAAAAACTCCGGTATTCCCTATCATAAAAGTCAGATGCTTGTAAACTTAATGGAGCAGCAATTGAAAAAAATAAATACCTTAATTTCTACCTTGCATCCCGATCTGCAAAACGATTTTTTATTAGATCTAGAAAAGATCATTAATTAAGTTCCTCCATGTTAGATCAGGCAAACCCCCAATTATTGGTAGAGCTTATAAAAATGCCAATGCCTTATGGCAGATATAAAGGCATAATACTTTACAAGCTACCCGTTTCTTATTTGGAGTGGTTTAATCGCAAGGGTTTTCCTGAAGGTAAGTTAGGAATGTTATTACAAACCCTTTACGAAATAAAATTAAATGGGCTAGAGTTTTTATTGGAACAAATAAAAAGAGAGCAGAATAAAAATGCTTAGATCTTAATTCCTATTATACAAACATCGTCAACTTGTTCAAGATTTCCTTTCCAATTCTCGAAATTTAATTTCAAATTATTTTTTTGTTCATGCAAAGGCTGACTATTATTTTGCAGCAATAATTCGTTCAATGGTTTATATTTAAATTTTTTTCCTTTTGGTCCGCCAAATTGGTCTGCGTAACCATCTGTGTAAAGGTAAAGTGTATCGCCCGGATTGGCATTAATCGTATATAATTTAAAATCTTCTTTTCTTTCTCCAATTCCAACCGGCATTCTGTCTGCTTCCAGATCAATAATTAAATTATTTTGGATCAAGAGAGGTGAGTTATTTGCAGCGCTATAGGTTATTTGTTTGTTGGCATTATCAAAACAAACTAAAATGCCGTCAAATCCATCCTGTTGTCCTTCTTTGCTAATGTTTGCTATTAGACGCTCTCTTACGAAGTTCAAGACCTCATTTGGTTTTTCGATCCCTTTTTCATTTATAGCCTCAGATAGGAATCCGATATTTAATAAGCTCATAAATGCTCCCGGAACTCCGTGTCCGGTGCTATCGCAAACGGCCATATAAAATTTATTCCCTTTTTTTGCAGCCCAATAAAAATCGCCGCTCACAATATCTTTAGGGTTAAAAAATATAAAATTGTGAGGTAAATTTTCATCCACAAAATCCTGATGTGCTAATAATGTGTTTTGAATGCGTTTTGCGTAGTGGATTGAATCAAGAATTTCTTTTTGATTTTCTTCAACAATTTCTTTTTGTTGTTCAATTATTTGTTTTTGCTTTTCAACTTCGTTTTTTTGCTGGGTTATAATTTTGTTTGCTTGTTGTTTTTGTTTATAGGCTCTGAAAATAAAAATCGAAAATGAAAAAACAAATAATCCAAAGAGCGAGAGTATAAAAATAAATTTTCGTTTTTTTTCTGCCTCAACATTTTGTTTCTGTATTAATACTTCACTTTTACTTATTTTTTCGGCCTGCTTTAATAGTTCAAGATCTTTTAAGGTACTTTCATACTTTATATTTGATTCGTTTATTTTGTTTGCGATCTTTTCAGAAACAATTGAGTCTTTGCTTTGATGATAGATTTTATTATACTTTAGGGAATTTTTGTAGTCTCCTTTTTTTTCATAAATATGCGCAAGCATTCGCGAAGTTTTTTCTATATTTTCAAGAAAGCCTAATTTTTTACTTAATTCATAACCTTCAATGCAATACGTTAACGCCTCTTGATCCTTACCCAAAAGGCTATAGGTGGTTCCTAAGTTAGCAAGTGTAAATGCCAAGCCTTTTAAGTTGTTTTCTTTTCTTAATAATGAAGCAGCTTTTAGTAAATAGATCTTTCCTTTTTCAGGCTCTCCCTTTAACGAATAATTTAGCCCCAAATTTGCTAACCCTTGTATGTAGGAATAGTGTTGCGGTGAAATTTTATTAATAGCGGATAACATGTATTTTTCGGCTTTATCGTATTCTAATTTTTCCAAATACATCATTCCAATATTTTGGTTTATTGCCGCAGCCATCATGCTATCTCCTTCCAAATTAAAACAGTCAATAGATTGCGAATAGGTTGTCAATGCTTTATCTATTTGCCCAAGCTTACTGAATATTTGAGCAATATTATTTAAAATAAATCCCTTTTTTTCAGCCATATGCTCGGAGCATTTTATATAATGCTCGAGTGCGGTATTTAGATCTCCTTTAGTGAAATAGCAAACACCAAGTTGATTATGAAAATTAGCAATACGAATCGTGTCTTTTTGTTTTTCGTAAAAGGCAAGCGCTTGTTTGTAAAAATAAATAGCCGAATCGGGTTTATTTACTTGGTAATAATACCCAAGGTTGTCACACGCTTGAGCCACGCCTTTTTCCGATCGATTTGTTTTGCTAAAGGCATAGTATTCTTTGGCAATCCTTAGCAATTGTGTGCCTTCTGAATTCTCACAAATTATTGAATATAGATCAATTTTTTTATCAATTTTTTTTTCTTTTCTAAGGATAGAAGTTAAAGAATCAACATTTATTGAAAATGAAAAAAAAGGGATCAGAAAGCAATATACTAGTAGAATTCTCATTTAGTCAGATTTAGGGCAATGTTTTTTTTGTTTATTAATTAGGAATTTAAGACAATAGGTTTATTCTTCAAACATCTATTCTGTTAATTGCTGTATACCTAAATTAACAAGAATATTAAGACTTACCAAAAACGAGTTAATTAAGTTTTCGGAGCGAATTTCACGTCAAATAATGGCAAAATTCCCCAATAAAATATCCTTTTTTTTGTTGAATTTAATTTTAGCCCAACTGTTAGTTGCAAAAAATGCAAAAAGTATACTTTTTTTCGTTTTCCGTTTTCGTTTTTCTTGGTTTTTACAATTCCTCCGGTTTTCGTTTTATTTTTCCGTAAGTTTTCGCCCGCCTTTAAGCTCAATTTTGTGTTGTAATTATTAATTAATCAAAACACTAAAAAAAAATGAAAACACAATTATTACTATTAAGCTTTATTCTTTCAGGAATTTTTATGAAGGCACAATCTTGGGTCTCTTATGATGTAAATAATGGTTTGGCCAATAACAATGTTCAAAGTATTGCCATTGATAGTTATGGCAATAAATGGTTTGGTACATACGGCGGCGGCATTTCAAAATTTGATGGTACCAATTGGACAACTTATACTGCAATAGACGGTTTGGTTTGTGATTTTGTAAGGGTTATTAAAATTGATGCGCTTGGGAATTTGTGGATAGGAACTGATGGCGGCATTTCAAAATTTGACGGCCTTAACTGGACCAACTACACAACGTTTAACGGCTTGTCTAATAATTTGGTTTACGGAATAGAAATTGATGCGGAAGGCAATAAATGGTTTGCAACGAACATGGGAGTTTCAAAATTTAATGATGTAAGCTGGACAATTTATACAACCGCTTTTGGTTTGGTAAATAACATTGTTACAAGTATTGCCATTGATCCAACAAATAACTTGTGGTTTGGTACCTGGGGTGGTGGCGTTTCTAAATTTAATGGTACTAATTGGACATCCTATTCTCAGGTAAATTATGTGAATGTTATAAAGCCGGACGCCCTTGGAAATATTTGGTTTGGTACCGCAACCGATCTGAAAAAATTTGATGGAATTAACTGGACCAACTTTACTACCTCAAACGGATTAGCTGCCAACAATGTAAATGCAATTGCCATTGATCAAAATAATAATAAATGGTTTGGTACGAACGTTGCCGGAGTTTCTAAATTTAACGGAAATGCTTTTATAAATTTTAATACGAGTAATGGTCTAATAGGCAATCAAGTTAATTGCTCTGTAATAGATAATAATGGAAATGTTTGGATAGGCACTTTAGACGGCGTTTCACTTTATACTCCAATTGAAACAACTATTTTGGAGAACAAAAAAGCAAATACCATTTTGGTTTTTCCAAATCCGGCAACCGATGTTGTTAAAATAAATGTTGACGATGAAATGCTGGGTGCAAATTACAAGATCATAAACGATATTGGCAGAATTGTTTTAAGCGGACAAATTAATTTTACGGAAAATGAAATAAAAATTGATGGCCTTGTGCCGGGTGTTTATGTATTTGAAACTTTAGAAGGTGGGCAAAAATATAAGATCGTAAAGCAATAGGATAAAAGTAAGCAAGAAATTATTTTACCTTAAGTTGTAACCAAATTGCAGGTTAAGGTATTATATGAGCATGAAACCGCATGAAAATAAAAATTGTTATACCTATGCCGTTAACTTATTTGAGGAATCTTTTGCCGAATATAAACGCAGGGTTGGTCTTTCAAGATTATATTTAGTTTTGTCGTTTATGTTATTTGCTTCAGCTATTGTTTTTAGTTATATAACTTTTGTGATTGGCGCAGCGTTATTTATTTTTTCATTTTTTTTGTTTCTTGTATCTAAACGCCATTTATACGTAGCGTCTATTGCCGAACGATTTTTTATTACTCCGAGTAGTGATCAAATTCATAAAATAAAAAAGCCGTTTCCATAAGGAAACGGCTTTAGTTAAAAAGAACAAGAATTAATTATTTAATGATTTTATAATTACTTTTTAAATCACCATTACTAACGCTCATGAAATAAACACCATTAATTAAATTACTGGTATTTATATTGATCTCTTCTTGATCTGAACTTTGGTTAATTAATACTTTTCCATTAATATCTAACACAGTAATAGTTAATTGTGAATTTGAATTATTTTTTACTGTTAGATTATCTGTAAATGGATTTGGGAAAATGTTCAATAGATCGTTTAGTTTTGATTTTTCTCCAATTGCAGTAGTTGCTAAAGATGGTAATTGAACTAAATTGCCACCACTTGCTAAAGCAGCCCATAATCCGAAAGCAGGACCTGTGCTATTTACAGCCGGATTTAAGAATCCACTTGCTAAAACTGTAATTGCATTACCTGTTAAACTTAAAGTAGCTAATGGTGCTAAATAAGATGCAACTGTAGTTGTTCCTACAACATTGGTAACTGCAAGAGAATAATTATTTGTAGGTAGTTGATTATATCCAACACCATTGTATGTGCCATAAGCCATATTAGTAGCAATTGTTCCACCACCTGCAGCAACCACATTTACATTTGGTGCATCTGTTGCTCCATGGAAAATAAGTACATCTGTATTTGCTGGATTAATTGCTCTTTCTCTTACGCTTGCGTTAGCAACTAAAGTAAAAGGGGTAACTGTTGAACTAGGCGTATATCCAAGTGGAGAAACAATTCCGCTTGCAATTAATTGATACTTAGATGTAGGTACTAAATTATAAGTGAAGTTCGCAATTGCGGATGCAGCACTTGTACTTGTTGGAGGCGCAATTGATAAAGTAACAACTTGTGCAGTTGGAATATCAATGAATGGAGTAGCAGTTCTGAAAGCAAAATTATCGGCAATAAGAATAGCGTTAGATCCTGTAGTTGCTGATCTTAACCAAACGTCAACTTGAGTTGCTGCAGCATCTGCACAATTATGAATTGCTTGTAAACGAGTAGAAGTTGTAGTTGAAGTAGGTAATGCTATTAAAGATCCTCCAGCAGCAGTTGCTACCCATAATCCAAATGCAGGACCATTGCTATTTGATGCAGGAGTTAAAAAACCACTTGCAACAACAGTAATGCGTGCTCCGCCTAACATTAATGTTTGTAGAGGAGCGCTGTATTCTTGAACAACATTCTCAGAAAACTGATCTCTAACTTGAATTTTTAAGTTTGCTGTATTTACAGTTAACCAATTAGAAAAGTTGGTGTAAGCTGCATTGTTAACCAAAATATTTGGAATAACAGGAAGAGTTGAAGTAAATGGAGCAACTACATCAACAGTTGGAGCATCAGTAGAACCATGATTTACTAATATTTGTGTTTGGGTCATTCCCGGTAATGGCGATGCCGGAGCGGTAAATGTATTTAATGTAAACGGTGCTGCTACACTACTTGGTGAGTAACCTGTGGGACTTACTATTCCATTAGCAACAATTTTATAATCTACACCCGAAGCAAATGTAACTGTAAATTGTGCTAATGATTGAGTTTGACTTGTTGCTGTTGGAGCCGATACACCAATAGTGTAAACACCTGCGGCAACAGAACCTGTTGCTGTAGCATTTCTAAACGCAATGTTGTTTACTAATACACCACCGTTTGCCCAAATTTTTACATTTGCAGCAGCTGCATCCGCACAGTTATGAATGATTTGAAAAGTTGGCGCCTGAGCCTTAATGTTAACTGACAGCATACTTAATATTGCTGCAGTGCCTAATTGTAATAATTGTTTTTTCATAAATATTAATTTTTAATGTTTCTTTCATCCTAACACCAATAGATTATTTTTGTTTAATGATTTTTGTATTTCGTTAAACAAAAATAGGCAACGATGAAATTAACTATCTGTAAATCAATAGAATAAAATTTGCTTTTTTTTGCTAATATTTAATTGAAATTATTTTTTCACTCAAATTGAAGGAGCATTATTAATTATTGGAATAAGTAATAATTAATAAAAATGGAGTAAAAAAAACGGGATAATATTTTGTTTTTTTGATTTACAAAAGATGCAAATCTATGTTGTATCGAAGGTTTGTATTCTCAATTTTTTAATTTACACTCACCTAAAACAAAAAAGCCTTTCAGTTTCCCGGAAGGTTTTTTTGCGCTAAGCACAAATGGTGCAAAAAGTAAATTATAGGTTAGCTATTAAAAGATGAATTAAATTATTGGCGTTTGAATTGAATCTTCAACGATCTCTTTTAAACTCTTTAGCTTTTTAGCCTTTATAACTTTTATGTTTTTTTTCTTTTTAATTTTTTTATTCATCACGCGTTATTTTTATGAGCTTTTAAATAGAATTAGCTGCTGCTTTATA
Source organism: Bacteroidia bacterium (assembly GCA_022842625.1). Taxonomy (GTDB): domain Bacteria; phylum Bacteroidota; class Bacteroidia; order B-17B0; family Aurantibacillaceae; genus Aurantibacillus. The sequence continues at coordinate 25,435 of JALHPG010000045.1, forward strand.
AACCGGATAATCGGTGTATCCTTTTTCATCAGCAGAATAAAATAGATCCATATTTAAGTCTTTTGCTAAAGGCAGGTTGTTCTCAAGTCTTTCCACCAGATCAGGATTATTAATAAAAGGACGGCCAAAACCAATTAGGTCAGCAAGTCCGCTTTCTAAAGTGTTTTCTGCTTTTGCTTTATCAAAATCACCGCAATGGATGATGGTGTTTTTGAAATTATTTCTTATAAGTTTTTTGATTTCAATTGGTACAGCAGGTGCTCCCATAGCAGAATGATCAACCAAATGTATAAATGCTATTCCAATTTTATTTAGTTCTTCAGATAAGTAGTTATAGGTAGAATCAATTTCCGGATAATGCGGCATATCACTGGCAACTCCATAAGGCGATAATCGAATACCTGTTTTATCTTTTCCGATAGCTTCTGCAACAGCAGAGGTTACTTCAAGAACAAATCTGCAACGGTTTTCAATATTTCCGCCATAATTATCCTTACGAATGTTGCTAATAGGCGAAAGAAATTGTTCAAGTAAATAACCGTTAGCGCCATGTAGTTCAACTCCATCAAAGCCCGCTTCAATAGCGTTTTTAGCAGCTATGATGTATTCTTGTTTTGTAGTTACAATATCTTCTGCACTCATTTCTTGTGGCATTGGAAGGTCCTGTAATTGTTTTGCATCCGTATACATTTGTCCTGCTGCCTTAACTGCAGAGGGAGCAATTATCCTGGCGCCCTCAGGCATGTTTAAGGCATGACTAATTCTTCCGGTGTGCATTAACTGTATAATTATTTTTCCACCTTTATTATGTACAACAGTGGTGATTTTTTTCCATCCATCTATCTGCTGTTTGCTATACATTCCGGGAATGCGCGCATAACCTAAACCATTTGGCGACGGTGAAGTACCTTCTGTTATTATTAAGCCGGCACTTGCGCGTTGTTCATAATAGTCTTTCATTAAATCGTTAGGGATATTTCCTATTGCTCGGCATCTGGTCATAGGCGCCATAACTATTTTATTTTTTAATTCT
>JALHPG010000046.1:0-13643 GCA_022842625.1 Bacteroidia bacterium
TCTCAATAATAATTTTTTGTGAATTAGTAAGTTTAAACCGTTTGTAAAGTAAAATTAGAAGAATAGCTACAATAATAAAACCTATTGATATTGAATAGATAATATATTGTTGCTTATTTTTTTGAGCCTTTGATAATAGATCTCGTTTTTCTTGTTCCTTTTTCAGAGCAAGCTTTTCTTTTTCGTATTCAGATTTAATTTCTTGAGCCTGCAGGTCTCTTTCGCTATTTGTGGCAGTTAAGGCATTATTTTTTTCGTTATATCGTTTCAAAAACAATAGCGCTTTATCTGAATTTCCAATCCCTTCATACAATTTACTGAGATTTAAATTATTTTCAACCTCTCCTTCCAGATCATTTAGCTCTTCAGCAATTTTAAGTGATCTTATAAAAAAGGGTTCAGCTAAAATATATTTTTTTTGTGATAAATAAACGGTACCAACATTTCCTAACACAATTCCTTCTTGAAATTTATCGTTCATTTCAATGGCAATTGAAAGGGATCTATTGTAATAAACAATTGCCTCACCCTTGTTCCCCATAAGGTCATAAACAAAGGCCATATTATTATAGGTTTGCATTAATGTATGCTCATCTTTTAATTCTTTGCAAATTTCAATGCTTTTAAAATAATTATCCAAGGCTAAATTATATTTTCCAAGACTTCTATATAAAATACCAAGGTTATTATATATGCCCGGATAAGCTCTTTTATTATTTAATTTAATGTTATTCTCTAATCCTTTTTTTAAAAATTTTAAAGCCTTACTCGCATTACCTTGTTTAGTATACTCAACGCCCAAGGCGCCATATAACACGTTAACATATCTTTGATTATTTGACCTTTCACTTAACTCAAGTGCCTCTGTGTAATAGTTAAAAGCCACATTGTCTAAACCCTGATTAGAATATGAATTACCCAGACCGTTTAAACTAATTATCATTGAAAGTGTATCAAAATTATTTTTGGCCAAAACAAGGGCTTTATTGCCATATAATTTAGAATTTTTAAAATCACCAATGTTGTTGTAAGCAATTTGAAGCGAAAAATAAACTTTTGTTTTGGACGTATCGGCAAAGTTATTGATAGGCAACTTTAAAAGACTATCTATTTGTGAGGTTTGCCCAATAACAATATTACTCAATACTAGTATTACAAAAATATTAAATATTAGGTTTTTCATTTAAATTTTAATTCCAATTATACAAACATCATCTACTTGCTCCAGATCACCTTTCCAATTTGAAAAACTGGTTTCTAGTGCTGTTTTTTGGTTATCTAGTGTATCATCATGAATCGAAACTAGAAATTCATTAAGTTGTTTACGTTTGTATTTTTTTCCTTTTTGGCCACCAAATTGATCGGAAAAACCATCGGTGTATAAATACAGTATATCATCCTTTTTTGCTGTTAATGAGAATAGTGTAAAATTTGTTTTCTTTTCACCAATACCTACGGGCATTTTGTCTTTATCGAGTTGTAAAATGGCTTTATCTCTAACTATAACAGGCTCGTTATTAGCAGCGGCATAATCTAATTTATATGTTTCTTTATCAAAGCATATTAATATTCCATCCATTCCGTCTTTATGTCCGGTTTTATTAATGGTGTTTTCTAGTCTTGATCTAACGTAATCGAAAATTTCGTTAGGTTTCTCAATTCCTTTTTCTTTAATCGCTTCTCTAATATAGTTCATGTTCAATAAACTCATAAAGGCTCCCGGAACTCCATGCCCAGTGCTGTCGCATACTGCTAAGTATAGTTTATTATTATAGTTAGATGCCCAATAAAAATCGCCGCTTACTATATCTTTTGGTTTGAAAAAAATAAAACTTTCTTTAAGGTTTGAAATAATAAAATTCTCATTTGTTAGTAAGGCCGTTTGAATCGTTTTTGCATAAAAGATCGAATCTAATATTTCTTTTTGCTTGCTTTCAACTATATTTTTCTGCAAAGTAATTGTAATGTTCGCTTTCTTTTTTTCGTTGTAGTTCTTAAAAACAAAAAATAAAAGAATCAGTATCAAGAATAGCACTGAACTTATAATGTATTTGTAATTTTTTTCTGTAGAAAGCTGCTTCTCTTTCATTTGAACTTCATACTGGTGCTTAATAGAATCTTGCATTTTAATTTTGTTGAAGCCATAGCTTAATTGTGTTGTGGTAATTTCTTTGGTTATATTATTGTTTTGCAAACTGTCAGAAAATTGGATGGCCGTTTTGTAATAAAACAAAGCATTTTTATAATCGTTTATTGATTCGTACGCAATATTTAAATAGAGAGCTAAGTCTCTTTTGGAAGAAAGCGAATTGACTTTACTGGCGAATTCTAACCCTTTTTTAAGGCTATCGATAGCGGCTTTAAATTGGCGTTCGTTTATTAATGCTTTTCCGTAATATCCTAAATTAATAGAAGCGCTGTAAAAATCTTTATTGCCATACCAAATTTTTAAGGCCCTTTCAAGATAGGACTTAGCTAAAACAGAATTGCCCAGTTCATCATAAATAAGTCCTATATTTTCTGAATTTGTTGCGATACCGTAATTATTAAGCGCTTCTTTATTTAAATCAAGCGCTTTTATAAAGTATTTTAATGCCTTTGTATTATTCTTTTGGTCTAAATATATTAAACCAATGTTGTTATAAATGCTTGCCTCGCCGGTGATACTTTTAATTCTCTTATTGATAACCAAGCTTTTATTATAATTTTCTAGGGCCTTAATAAAATCATGCTGAATAGTGTAAATTATTGCAATTCCATTATAACAATTAGCGGTTTGTTGTTGGAAGTTATTTTTTTCGGCAATAGTTAGCGCATCATGTAAGGCTTTGTTGGATAGTTCGTAAATCCCTTTTTCGCGATATATTGTTCCTTTCTTAATTAAAAAATTACAAGCATAAATTTTATTATTTGTCCTTTTAGCATTTTCAAAACCCCTGTTATAATTATTCAAAGCAGAGTCTAATTCACCACTTTCATAAAAATAACTTCCAATTTTTAGGATCGTTTTATAAAGATTGGTGTCTTGTTGATTTTTGCTGGCTAACCTTAACGAGTCGATATTTTGACTTATTAAAAAATGTGGAATTAAGAAAATTAGAATTATATATTTTAGTACTAGAGTACGCATAGGTTGAACATTTAACTTTATCAGAGGCCTTTTAATCTATTTATTACTTTTTGCATATACTTTTCTTTTGGCATAAGGCTTTCTTGAATTCTTTTAGCATATCTGATAGAATCCATAACTTCTTGTTGCTTTTCCTCTACCAGTTTTTTTTGTTCAAAAATAACCTTATTCGCTTTTTTCTTTTGGCTATAGGCTCTAATTGAAATGAAAAACAAAATTAATATTACCAATACGATTAAAACCAAATAGTTTCTTTGTTTAATTTTTGAATCAATTTCAAATTGCTGTTCTTTTAATTGATCTTCTTTTTTTGAAATATCATATTTAACTTCCATTTCAAGCATTTTTCCTTGTAAATTTTCTGCCGCTAATGAGTCGCTAACAGATTTATATAATACATGATTTTTATATGCTTCAGAATCTTTATTAAGTAAATGATATATTTGAGAAAGGTTATTATAACAATTCCTTTCTATGTCTAAAAAGTGTAATTCTTTGGCAGATCTTAGAGCTTTATTTGTTGCTATTATAGCTTCATCATATCTGCCGCTTTGAAGATATATTTGCCCTAAAACATAATTACAATTACATAAACCATGAATTTCATTAACGGCTTGGTAAATATCTATCGATTCGAATACTTTTGATTCAGCATTTTTCAGATCACCTTTTTTTAAATATATTTCTCCTATTCCTAAAATAGAATTAGCTAAAGCAGAACTTGAATTGTTTTGTTTGAAAATTGAAACAGCGATAGAACTATATACTAAAGCGCTATCATACGATCCATTGTCAAGATAAAGAATTGAAATATTATTTAAAACATTGGCATATTTTGGATAATCTTTTCTTAAAAGTTGAAAAGCCCGTGCTTTGTGATAATACTTTAGGGCTTCTGTTCGCTTTTTCTGTCGGGACAATAAATTCCCATACATATTGTAGGAAGCAAATAATTCGTCGTTATAATTATTTTTTATTAAATAAGTTTCATAGTCATGATAATAAGCGATAGCAAGATCATAAACACCTCGTTGAAATAGAAATCTAATAATATCAACATAATGCCTTTTAATACCACGATCGAAGCTTATTTTTTTCGCTAAATTAAGTGCGGTGAGATTCCATTCAATATTTTCCTTTGATTTAAAAACATCGTATTGTCTAGATAAAGAAAAATATAGATTAACCTTATTGCTATCATCAGGTGATTTATTTATGAGCAAAATTAATGAATCTACTTTCTGCTTATTTTGAGAATAGGAGGAAAATCCGATCATTAAGATCAGTCCGGTAATTAAACAGGAAAAAAGTTTTATTTTTTTCATTTATATTTTAATTCCAATTAAACAAACATCATCCACTTGTTCTAAATTACCTTTCCAATTTATAAAGTTAGTGTCTAACGACTCTTTTTGCTTCTCCATATTTTCATGCGAAAGGGAAAGCAGTAATTCATTCAATTTTTTATACTTAAACTTTTTTCCTTTAGGCCCACCAAACTGATCGGCAAAACCATCGGTATATAAATATATACTATCTCCATTTTGATGATCGATTGTGTGTAATGTAAAGTTATCAGTTTTTTCACCTTTTCCAACAGGCATTTTGTCTTTTAGTAATTCAATTAATTTATTATCTCTAATTAAGATGGGCTCGTTGTTAGCAGCAGCGTAGGTAATTGTTTTTGATTTTTCATCTATACAAATTAAAATCGCATCCATGCCATCTTGACCTCCTTCTTGAGAAATATTTTCAATTAAACGTTTTCGAACATGATTTAAAATTTGATGTGGCTCTAAAATATTTTTCTCGGTAATTGCTTCATTTAAGAATGAAATATTGAGTAAGCTCATAAATGCGCCGGGCACCCCATGGCCGGTACTATCACATACAGCTAAATAAAATTTATTGTCTTTTTTAGTTGCCCAGTAAAAATCACCGCTCACAATATCTTTTGGTTTAAATAGAACAAAATGTTCTTTTAGATTTTGGTTTAATAATTCAGAATTTGCAAGTAAAGTATATTGAATTCGTTTAGCATAATTTATACTGCTAATTGTTTCTCGCTGATGTTCTTCAACTAAATTCTTTTGATGTTCTACTTCTTTCTTTTGTTCAGATATAATTTCTTTAGCTTTTTTGGTTAATTGATAACTTCTAATTGCAATTATACTTACAATCACAAAAAACACTAATGCTAATGCAATTATAATTTTTTCTTGGTTTTGCTTACTGATCTCTGTTCGGTTTTTTGATATTTCTAATTCTTTTAAAGAATTTGTATTGTTTAGTAGTAAAATTTCTTGTTCCTTTTTTTCAGTTTCGTATTTTGTTTGAATTTCTTCAATTCTCTCTATTGATTGTTGACTAAATAAAGTATCTTTTAAGGTAGAATACTTTTCTTGCATTTCTAAAGCCTGCTTTAACCTATTTGTTTTTTTATAGCAACCGGCCAATGAGTGATAAAGATTTAAAAGATTTTGCTTTGAATCAATTTCTTGAGCAATTTCCAAACCTTTATTTAAAAACATTATCGCCTTTTCATAATTTTTATCGTTCATATTTACAGCCCCTATATTGCTGTAAATCATACAAACCGAAACTTTATCGCCTAATTCAGTGCGTGCCTTCAAAGCCAGATCATAATACTTTAAAGCTTCAGTGGAATTAAAAACTTCGCTTAAACCGGCTAAATTATTATAAATCACTGCTACACCTCTTTTATGATGGATACTTTCAAATAATTTTAATGCTTCAAGATACATTACCTTGGCAGTATCATGGCTTCTGGTATCTTTATAAACATTTCCTACTCTTGTTATTGCATTCGCTAACTGAGCTGTATCTTTTAGCTCATGAAACAATAGTTTTGCTTTATTTAAATATTCTAATGCTCTTATTGGTTGTTTTTGGTCATCAAATAAAATTCCAATATATAATGTGGCTCTGGCTTGGCCGCTTAAATTTTTATCCTTTTCATAATACTTCAACGCCAAAGAGGTAACTTCAATTGCTTTTTCATATCTGCCCATTTCTCTATAAGCAACTTCCATAGATAAATAGGAATCAGCAATTTCTTTCGGATCTTTAAGTTTTTTACCTATGAGCAATGCTTTTTCGGCATATTCTAAAGATGAATCATTGCTACCATTATAATAATAATTAAGTGCCAAGGTTCTATACACGCCAGATGCAATTTTTGCTGAACGCGTATTTTTAATTGCTCCTAATTGGTGAAGAGCTTTGTTCGCATATTGAATTGATTGATCAACATTCTTACCGGCTTGTGAAGATGACACTTTTGCAAGTACTTCGGCCTTTTCAAAATTATCCTTACACTTTGCAAGTTTATTTTCAATCGAATCACTTTGAGCATAGGTGAGTTCAAAGACTAAAAGAAAAAAATATATAAATCTAAAACACAAAATTATCTATTATTTACACATTAATAATTTATAAACGAATTCCAACCAGACCAAAACCATCTACTTATTCTAATTAACAATTCCAATTTAAAAATCTCCGATTTAAAATCTGGAATTGTTTTTCATGTTCATGGTGCCCTTATTTAATAATAATTCGTTTATGGTTAAAAATTTATAATTACACCATCACTATATCGATCTTTTCTATCGAAGGCAAAAATCAACGCTGATCTTTCAATTTTACCATTGTTAAAATAGTTGCAATACCAACCGTTTGTCCTGCCTGATCTACTGCATCGTATTTTTCTAATATATTCATCGAACTGGCATCGTAAATATCTACCACCCATTTTACAATTCCCACTTTTACTGCTTCGCCATTTGCTGCAGTTAATGGTTTATCGTTCTCAATTTTTTCTTTACAGGTAAACTTTACGCCAATGGTCATTCCCGGATAAATAGGGCGGGTAAAACGACACTCATCAATTCCATAATTCAATAACACCGGTCCTTTTGGCGGATCAACAAATAAGCCTGCCGCTTTAGATAAAATAAAATAACCATGAGCAACGGTGCGTTTAAAAATGGTTCCATCTAAAGAATTTGGCTCTAAATGCGCGTAAAATTTATCGCCTGTTAAGTTGGCAAAGTTTACCAGATCATCTTCTGTTACCGTATATGTTGGTGTGATCGTAGTTTCACTCACTTCCAGATCTTCAAAATACTGACGGAACGGATGAACATCTTTAATAATTTGTTTTGCGCCAACCTGGTAGTTGTTTAAAATAGAAGTGATCATAGTTGGCGAACCTTGTATGGCTGTACGTTGCATGTAATGAAACACACCGCGCTTGCCACCCATTTCTTCGCCACCACCGGCTCTTCCCGGACCACCATGCACTAACATCGGCATTGGACTACCGTGCCCTGTACTTTCTTTTGCACACTCTGCATTTAAAACTAAAATTCTACCATGCATGCAGGCCGCACCCAATGTATACATGCGAGCTATTTTTTCATCAGCCGTAATAATTGAACTCACTAAAGAGCCTTTACCCATTTTACTTAATTCAATTGCCTCATCAATTGTTTTGTAAGGCATAATGGTACTTACCGGACCAAAAGCTTCTACATTATGGCAATCGGTATTTGTAAATGGTTTATCGTTAAAGAAAATAATTGGAGGCATAAATGCTCCCTTGTTTTTATCGGCACCCTTCACTTCAAAGTTCTCAAAATTGCCAATAATTATTTTTTGAGTTTTAGAAAGTAACTCCACTTTTTCTTTTACTTCAATCAATTGAGAGGCACCGGCTAATGAGCCCATACGAACACCTTCAACATTTGGATCGCCAATAACATTTTGCCCTAAACGTTTACCTAAAGCAATTTGAACATCTTCCACCATATTTTCAGGCACAATAATTCTTCTAACAGCAGTACATTTTTGTCCGGCCTTTGTGGTGATCTCTCTAGCCACTTCTTTTATAAAAATATCAAACTCGGGCATTGCCGTTGTAACATCAGTTCCAAGCACACAACAGTTTAGAGAGTCGGCCTCCATATTAAAATGCACCGCTTCCTGCAATAGGCGAGGGTGAGCCTTTAACATTTTACCGGTACTTGCAGAACCAGTAAATGTTACCACATCCTGACTTTGCACATGATCTAAAATTCCGTTAGCGCTACCACAAATTAATTGCAAAGCACCTTCGGGTAAAATTTTACTGGCAATAATTTCTTTAACAACTGCTTCGGTTAAAAATGAAGTAAGCGCTGCAGGCTTTACAATTGCAGGAACTCCTGCCAACCAGTTAACCGCTACTTTTTCTAACATACCCCAAACCGGGAAGTTAAATGCATTAATGTGAATAGCCACACCTTCTTTTGGAACACAAATATGGTGACCAATAAACGTGTTGTTTTTTGATAATCGCGCCACATCGCCTTCGTAACAAAAGGTTTCGTTAGGGAATTGGCGGCGTAAAGAGGCATAAGTAAATAAATTTCCAATGCCGCCTTCAATATCTACCCAGCTATCAACACGGGTTGCGCCGGTAGCCCAGCTAATTTTATAAAAATCTTCTTTTTTACTTAATAAATGTGTCGCAAGTGCCTTAAGCATTAAGCCTCTTTGCTGAAAAGTTAGTTTACGCAATTTTGGTCCGCCTACAGTTCTGGCATAGTCACACATTTTTGCAAAATCTAATCCTTTACTACTCACGGTTGCAATCGCATCACCTGTAATAGCATTAAATAATTCTTGTCCGTTATCTGCACCGGCAAGCCATTGTCCGTATGCGTAATTTTTAAGTTGGTTCATTGATATATTAGAATTTAGTTATAGTAATTTTAGAGAGTTAAATATAACAATTTCTTAATCGGATAACCAACCGAAAAGACATAATAAATGGATAAAAAATGAGCATTTTTAAAAGGAAAACAGATAATTTAATTTAAACTACTATTATTAAAAAATTTAGTTAATTTTAATACTCAATAATTAAACCTCAACCTAATAATATGAAAAAATTATTTTTACAATTACTATTTGCGATCACCTTTACTACAAGTATTTTGGCACAAGATCTTGGTAAAATTGTTATACGAAACGCCTCAAATAATTACCCAAAATTTATAGCTTCATTAAACGGCATACGTTTAACCAATGAATATGCAGCTATGGTAGCCTTTCCTTATTTGGAGGAGAATACTTACCGTGTAAAAATATTACAGGCGGGTTCTTCAAATATTTTAACATTCGCCATTTCCGGTGAACCAAAATACTTTTCAAAATATGTAATTACTAAAGATAATGTAGGAAATTATTCTATTATTTTAGAAAGTAAATCGTTGATGTTAGATGGCATTGACCCTGAAACACCGGTTGTAACAACGCCTACCGTAACACCTCCGGCAACGGTTACTGCTGTTGCAACTATGCCAATTGCTACTGCACCAACAGTTTCAATAACAAATATTAGCGCTCAGGAATTTAATGAAAGACTTGCAGCTGTAAATAGAGAGAGTTTTGATGATAAACGCTTAAATAAAGCAAAACAAGTGTTTGATGATGAGATCTTAAGCACAAATCAGGTAATTACAGTTGTAAAAGTTTTTTCATTTGACGATAGTAAATTAGATTTTGCAAAATGGGCTTATTCGAGAACCCTTGATAAAAAGAATTATTATAAAGTTGAAGATCAATTTTCGTTTAGTAGTACAAAATCAAACCTTGGTAACTACGTAAAGAGTCAGAAATAATAGTGTTTTACTGAAACTTTAACACTGGCCATACTCTTTAATTGGTTTAATTTGTAGTACAATAAAATCATTTGTTCTATGGGTACTCAGCACAATTATATATCAGCCGAAGAAGCTTTACTTTTTGTTAAATCAAACCAACGCGTGTTTTTACATGGAAGTGCCGCAACGCCCATTCATCTAATAAACAAATTGATCGAGCAAAAAAGCAGACTAAAAAATGTAGAATTAATAAGCATTACACAGCAAGGCGTTGATTTGAATAGTCCCGACCTGGCCGGACATTTTTTTATAAATTCATTATTTGTTTCAAAATCTAATCGCGAGGCGGTTAACACCACAACAGGCGATTACGTGCCTGTTTTTTTAAGTGAGATCCCGTTATTATTTACACGTAATATTTTACCGCTTGATGTAGCTATTGTTCATGTTTCTCCTCCCGATAAGCATGGCTATTGCTCTTTAGGCACATCGGTAGATATTGCCAGAGCCGCAGTTGAAACTGCTAAAATTGTTATTGCACAGGTAAACCCTAATATGCCAAGGGTTCACGGCGACGGCTTTGTGCCGTTTAGTAAATTTAATGCAGCCGTTTGGGTGGATGAACCCTTACCGGAAGTTAATTATAGTGATTGCAGCAATGACGTAACCGAGAAAATAGGCAAGCTTGTATCTGAATTAGTGGAAGACGGCGCCACTTTACAATTGGGTATTGGAACCATACCCGATTCTGTTTTAAGAAATTTGAGTAACCATAAAAATTTAGGTCTGCATACCGAAATGTTTTCTGATGGCGCAATTCCATTAATTAAGAACGGTGTTATTAATAACAGTAAAAAGAAAAAAGTGAACGGTTATTGCGTTACCTCCTTTTTATTAGGAACTCGCCAGTTATATGATTTTGCAGATGATAACCCCATTATTAAATCTTTAGAAATTGATTATGTCAACGACCCTCGCATATTAAGTCAAAACCCAAAAGTAACCGCTATTAACAGTGCTATTGAAATTGATATTACCGGTCAGGTTTGTTCAGATTCTATTGGTACTTATCAATATTCGGGAATAGGGGGGCAGATGGATTTTATTCGCGGAGCCGCACTTTCTGAGGGTGGAAAACCAATTATTGCTATTCCCTCGGTAACATCAAAAGGCGTTTCGCGCATTGTGTCTTTCTTAAAACAGGGCGCAGGCGTTGTTACTACCAGAGGACACATTCATTGGGTGGTTACAGAATACGGGGCGGTAAATTTATTTGGTATGAATATGGAACAACGTGCCAAAGCACTTATAAAAATTGCACATCCCGATCATCGTGAATCCTTAGAAAAAGAAGCGTTTGAACGATTTAAATAAGTAGTTAACGCTTACTCTTTAACCTCAATAATTTGAGGGGCAACAATAAATTTGTGAATTAGTTTCTCCACCTTTTCGTTATAATTATCGGTAAAAATTAAGTGCTGGCATTTTGGTAAACTCAATGCTAATCTGTCAATATGCCCTTGTGCTGCGATCTTTATCATCATTTCAGCATCATCAATGGCAAACAATTTTATTTTATTTAAGTTAAGGTTCCTTACAAAATAAAGATCTAATATGCGTTTAGGCGTACCTATCAAAATATCGGTTCCTACATAAATTTCTGCCGCTTCTTTCTCAATTTTTCCTTCTTCAGAAACACTGTAAATACGCAGATCGGTATCTTTTGCAAACAAAAGAAATTTTTCTTTCATGGCTAAAGCCTTCTCCATGTCCGACACCAATATCAAAGCTCTTGGCGCATCTTCAAAAGCACGTTGTAATTTATGCACGGTGCTCATTACTATTAAAGAGGTTCTGCCCGAGTTTAGCGGACCAATTCCGATCACATCAAAACCACCATTTATTTTGGTAATTGCTTTTAACTGCATTTCTTTTGGTTCTTCAAAACCATTTAATGCTAAGGCCGCAGCTAATCGTTTATTGTATTTTTCTTTAAACATAATTGTTTTATTGTGTACAAATTTAAGCCGTAAACTTATAACCTACACCTCTGATAGAGTGGAAGTGGACAGGTTCTTTAGGATTTGGCTCAAAATATTTTCTAAAATTTAAAATGTAATTATCAATGGTGCGCGAAGAAGCATTTTCTTCAACACCCCATAATTTTTCAATGATCTCATCGCGCGAAATAACCTTATTGGCATTTTCGGTCAATAATTTTAAAAGACCAATTTCGCGTTTGGATAGGGTAGAGGTTGCACCCGTAATATCTTTTATATCAAAGGTTTCAAAATTTATAGAGCAACCGTTAAAACTAAACGTGGGCGAGGCCTCCTTTTTAGTGCGCTTTAACACATTACTAACTCTTAACAGTAATTCTTCCAGATCAAAAGGCTTTGTAATATAATCGTCGGCACCAAGTTTTAAACCTTCTATTTTATCGGAGATCTGATTTTTTGCCGTTAAAAATATTACCGGTACCAAAGGGTCTATGGCCTTAAAAAGCTGGCAAAGTTCGTAGCCATTAATTTCGGGTAACATGACATCTAACAACACTAAATTAATAAGGCCCGAATTATTTTTAAAAACAGTTAAGGCATCGTTACCTTTTTTGGCAAGCAAAACCTTATAATTCTCTAACTGTAAATTAAGCGCAATGGTGTTGGCCAGGCTTTCTTCATCTTCTACAATTAATATGTGGTATTGCTGCATTATTTTAGACTTAATTTTAAGGAGATTAAACCAAAGTGAAATAAAAAATAGCCTACTATTTTGTCATGCTGACGAAGGAAGCATCCGTTCTAGGCCAGATTCCTCCTTTGTCGGAATGACAAAAGGATTAAATATTAATTCACATTACTATAAAAACTTCAATAATTAAGACTTTAAATTTAATTAATTAATAAATAGTAGCGACTTTTTATTTTTAACTTCACAACCGTTAATTAAGCTATAAATGCCACTAATAGAAATATATACCGACGGAAGTTGCCATACCCAATTACTAAATGGCGCCTGGGCTGCTTTGGTTTTTATTGATGGAAAAAAAACAATTTTAAAAGGTACCGAAAGCAATACCACGCATAACCGTATGGAATTGTTGGCGGTGATAAACGCCATTAAGCATGTTGAAGCCGAAGTAACGCTTAAAGAAAAACTACATATTTATTCTGACAGCCAATACGTTGTGAATTTAAATGAGAGAAGAAAAAAATTAGAAGCTAAAAATTTTATTACCAATAAAGGCACACCAATACAGAATTTAGATCTGGTGCAAACCTTATTAAACCTATCAGATACCAATACGATCGAATACGTAAAAGTTAAAGCCCATCAAAAACCGGATGGCAGCGAAAATTTTAATAGAGAAGTAGATATGATCGTTCGTAAATTAGTAAGAGAAAATGACTGATACAAAACAAACCACATAGAAACATAGAAAAAGGCGACATAGACTCACATTAATTTCTTTGCTTGCAAAGAAATTTCTATGTTTACCTTAAGGTCTATGTGCCTATGTGGTTAAAATATTAGGCGTAAACCGCATAGTAAGATTGAAATAAAATGACTGATACAAAACAAACCGACCCCTTACATGGGAAAACGCTTGAAATGATAGTAAAGCATTTAGTATTTTATTATGGCTGGGAACACCTTGGTACCAAGATAAACATTAGGTGTTTTAACGAAAACCCCAGCATTAAATCGAGCTTAACTTTTTTGCGCAAAACACCCTGGGCGCGTAAAAAGGTGGAAGATCTTTATGTTTGGTTAATTGAACAAGAACAAAAAAAGTAAATCAATCTTCAATATCCAGCAGTTGCTTAATAACCAAAGCCACC
>JALHPG010000046.1:13653-26405 GCA_022842625.1 Bacteroidia bacterium
TTAAAAGGAATAAATTTTTCTTGCTGCTCGGTAATATTAGACTGACTTAAATAATCATTGATATTTTCATAGATATCCAGTAATTGTGTGGCTTCGTCTGGAAATTCGTTGCTGAGATCATGCGCTATAAAAGCAATTTTATCTTTTAGGTGCGGAAAAGTAATAACAAAATCAAAGGCTTCGATCTCGTTTAATTCTTTATAAAGAAGAAGTTCTAATTTCTTTTTCATTTCGCACAAATTAAAAAAAAACCGCTTCCCCCTTAGCTGAAAGCGGTTCTATAAACCATCTCAAGCAATATTTACTCTCAAAAAACATTACTCGCTACAAATGTAAATTAGCAATAAGAGCTTATTGTTACATGTTTGTTAAACCTAGTTTAAGGTTTATTTAAAGGATCTTGTTCATGTGAAACAATAACGATTCGAAATACTTTTCGTAATCTCTTATAAAACCTGTCGTGTTATAGTCTTTAGGATTGGCGTAAGAAAGACTCTCGAAATTAGAAAGCATAAAGTTATAATCGGGAGCATCCATTTTATCTAAAAACAGTTTTTTATTGTTCTCCAATATATTATAGATCTGAAGGGCCGACTTGTGGTTGGTTTCTTTTCTAAGATCTTTTAGCTCTACTATTAATTGTTCGATTTTTGACATTGCTTAAAGGTAGTTAACTATTAATGAATTATTAGAAAACAATTGATCTTAAAATGTTTTACCAAAACTAAGGCCTGCCCAGGGGTAAACGCTCCTATATAGAAAAGAGTTTGAAATTAATGAGAACATTGGGGTTAAAGCTGCTCTGAAAAAAAATCCGCCGTCGTTTTTTTGATATCTAAAGCCAAGCTTTGGCGAAAGAAATAACAGAGGCTCTAATTCTGTATAACTTCCAACAACACTTCCGTGTTGATAAGCCGGTTTTATTTCTGCGATAAGAGTAGGTGTTATACCAAGTCCAATCTCTAAATATCTAAAGTAAATTGTATTTCTTGAAAATGGCAGTGCAAAGATCCTCAGATCCTTTTCATAAATTACACCTTGTAAATATGAAAGTCCAATAGAAAACGAGTTTTTTTTCTTTTCTTTTATATCAAACAGGCGATCATAACAAATAGAATAAACACCACCTGTACCACCAAGTTCTAAATAGACCGAATTTTTTTTAAAGCTCACTTTTAGACTGTCGTCTGTATTTATTTTTTGCCCTCTAATAGTAAAGACGGATAAAAAAATTAAAGAATATACTAGATTGGATCTCAATTAGGTAAAAATACCATTATAAATTTTAAAAAAGATAAATATAGGTTTTAAAAGAATTAACATGCTACGATCTATAGCAATAGAAAGCCTAAAGCCTTTATAACTTAGCGCTATGAAGTTGGTTGTGAAGCTCCCTAAAGGAAAAAAGCCGTTTATAGGCATTATATTTTCGAGATCGTACGATGCTGAAAAAAGCAATCTTGATCTGATGACCAACCATTGGGATAAAGTGTTTAGAATAGAATTTATTTTTGAAGGTCAGAGTGCCAACGTAAAATTAATTTGCGACGATGAGCTAATTGTGCGAACCTATGCGCATGCAGGCTTTGATGCCGATAAACTAAGAAGCTGGTTTTACCTGACCAAAGATTGTAAGGACTTTAATTTTTCGCAACTGTATATACAAGACGGGCAGGAAAAAGTAGCCAAAGATTTTAGCTCGCAAAAATGGTTTGTGTTAAAAGTAAGCGGCTACAAAATTATCTCCAACGAAGAAAAACCCAGATCTATTGGCATTAAAGGGACTTGGAAGGAGTGGTGAGAGATTTAAAATATATTTATAATTGATAAATTTTAAAACAGTATTTTAGATTAAGTAAATAAAAATATGCTTCTTTACCGGTATCAACCAATAAATAAATACACATTAATCAATTTAAGCAAGCAATCTCATTGGTCTGGAGATCCATTGCAATTTAATGATCCTTTTGAATTTGCTTTAAAAAGCGAATGGTATCTTAATGATGAAAACAGAATGACTCCCCTTACTCCAGAAAAAATTAAGTCAAGAGAGGTAATTAGAAAATTCTTGTTGAATTGTGGCGTGATTTCTTATTCTTCAAATAAAGGTGATAAACTTTTATGGTCTCATTATGGAGACTTCCATCGAGGAATGTGCTTAAGTTTTGATTTTTCAGACGAGCAGTTATCTGAAATTGTTAAAGTAAAGTATCAAAAACAGATTCATGATTTTCAATTTTCGGAAAAAATAAGGCAAATGGATTCCAGTACAATGGAGACAATACTAACAAAATCAACTGAATGGGAATACGAAAACGAATGGAGAGCAGTCTTGCCATATAAAAATGAACACTACCAATATACGGGAACTTTAAAAGGAATTTCGTTTGGATGTAAATGTCCAATTGAAGATATAGAAATGGTACTTAGCATATTAATACCATTGTACAGAGATAAAATTGAGTATTCTAAATTCTTTATACAGCAAGATTCATTTAATTTATGGGAAACTGTATTAAATAATAAAAGAGTAAATGAAGAGCCAATATCTGAACTTGTCCATATGTGGGGCAAATTAAATAGTAAGAACAGTTTTCTTTAATGTCCAAAGTCATATTTCTAATTATATTTCAGCTAAAAACCACATTGTACGTTATGTTACTAATAGCTTCGGAGTGTGCGGCTGCGCAGGGTTGGCTTTGTGAGACAGCGACTTTTTTAACACTTATGCGTTTTTTTATATAACAAAAGTTCATAAAATTGTATTTATGTTGCAAAGTACTAGTAAAATGATAGTAAAATACTCGTAGTTTTGTTTCATAATAAGGCAATAAAAAACCCAGCTATTAACTGGGTCAAAATCTAGCCAACCGTGGCAGTTTTATTTTTTGGAACACAAATCGTCTTTTTAAGACCAAAATAATCAGGTTCGTAAGACCTGATTTTTGTTTTAAGAACACCCGTACAACTGAGACGGTTTACCTTTCTTGTTTAAGACATTACAAAGATGAGATAAAATTTCCCTAAAGATTTTTACAAAAAATATTTTTCAGTTAATAACCTGTGAAAAATCGCATTGGTTTATTTAAAACTCTAGTGAAATCAAGCTATCCATCGAGAAGGCTATGTTAATAACTCGAAAAAACACTTGTTAACACCGTAACTGTTTGAGAGATGTTAATAGTTAAATACGTTTGTTGTTCAGTAATATAAATAAATGCAAATGCAATGGGTTGGGTTTGCAAAACAGTTAGAATGTCAAAGGAAACAAAAATAAATCAAAAAGAATTAAATAAAATCGCTTCAGATTTACAATTTGGGTTACTATTATTTGAAATTCCAATACTGAATATCTTTTGAATTAATATAAGTATCGTCTTCTTTTAAATACAACCTTATATCAAATCCAATTAATACCCTCTCTTTACTTTCAAAAGAATAACACGGATAAATTGTTACTGTTTGAACCGTGTATTCTTTATTTGTATCCTTTTTCTTTATTGGCGCACCAGCCAATTTTTTGAGGTAGCCAAACTCCTTAGATGCGCTTTCAATATCCTTGTATTCCGCTTTATTTTCCATATTCCTAATTTAATGTTTAATTGGCTTATTTAATCCTTCCTTTTTAGCTTTATCAGCCAATAATTTTTTTAGAATCATAGCAGATAATTTTTTAATTGTTCCTTTTGGTAGTTTACGTTGCTCCAACGGTATTTTCATGTATCTGATTTAATTTTTTATTGTATTTAGACACCATTTTATTAAATAAAATAGTCCTCGTATGGGATAAATAATTGACAATAATATAATTTCAATTAATGTTATATACCACCAATAGGTATTTATTTTCTGGTTATTTTCATCGTATTCTTTTAATCTTGTTTTATAACTTTCGCTTGCTATTGTTGATGGTTCACCATGAAATGCGGCTAAATATGCTTCTTGTGTAGTAGAATATGTTTTTGGGTTTTTAATAAAATCACTGGTGGAAACTTTAAATTTAATTTCTTTTGGCTGAAATATCCATCCTATAAACAGTATTAATCCGAAAATTAACCCAGTAAAGAATAGAATAAGTATTTCCTTAGCAATTAGTTTTTTCATTCAACTAAGTTAACCAAGTTCTCTGATTTTTCAATTACTTATAGAGGAAGGTAAATCATCGTTTTTATACCATATCTTTAAATAAAAATAAATTATGAATTATTCAATAATAGGGTTGATCATTGACATTATTGGCGGCTTTTTGTTATTCTTTGGAACTGAAAAACTTAATAAGCAAATTTTACATTTAATGAGAAATCCACCGGACAAAAGTGATTCTGTTGAAGGAATTAGTTTGGATGAATTAACTAAGCTTAGTAATTTAAATGTAAGTTCATCAATATCTAACGTGTATGGAAGAGTTGGATTATTACTAATTATTCTGGGTTTTGTATTTCAATTAATTGGGTCTTTAAGGTAACTGTAATTAACATGGTTAGTAATTATATTTCAGCCAAAAAACCACCAAATCACCCGTAAAATAAGGAATATTAAGTATACATAATTAACATTATGTTAAATAGAAATATCCAAAAAAAGAGGAAATTAACCTCTTTATTAGGATTAAATAGCTTTATTATTGCTCTTCACTACCTTGCTGTATGCAGGGCAAGTTTGGTGAGTTTTGCAAGAACTGAAACTAATAGCTACAATAAGAGCTACAATCGAAAGGGAAATTACTTTTTTCATAGGTTGTAAATTTATAATTTCTTTTTTACTCCCAAAAAGAAAAAAGGTTACTTTGTACACTATTTAATAACAATTTAACGTTGGTATGTGTTTTAAATCCCTCTCGCCCGAATGGACAAAATTATTAGCACCGGAATTTGATAAGCCTTATTTTAAAACTTTATCTGATTCGGTAAACACTGCTTATAAAACACAAACCGTTTTTCCGCCAAAAGATCTATTATTTAATGCACTTAATCTTTGTCCCGTTTCGCAAATTAAAGTTGTAATTATTGGGCAAGATCCTTATCACAAAAATGGTCAGGCTAACGGTTTATGCTTTTCGGTTAACGATGAGGTAAAAATTCCGCCAAGCCTTAAAAATATTTTTAAAGAACTGGTAACAGATATTCCCGGCTTTGAAATACCAACTTCGGGTAATCTAGAGACCTGGGCAAAACAAGGTGTATTACTACTAAACGCGGTACTTACCGTGCAAGAAGGTTTAGCCGGCAGCCACAAAAATTTTGGCTGGCAACATTTTACCGATGCTATTATAAAACTAGTGAGTCAACAAAAACAACATGTTGTTTTTTTATTGTGGGGTAATTATGCTATTGAAAAAGCCGAGTTAATTGAGAATAAAGAACAACATTTGATCTTAACCTCGGCACACCCATCGCCATTGGCACGTGGCGGTTTTTTTAAACAAAACCATTTTAGTCAGACAAACACCTATTTAGAAAAACACGGTTTAACGCCTATTGACTGGAAACTAAAAAAACCAAAAGCATTAAATACTCTTGAGCTTTTCTAACAGTAGATCTTTCTGTTTTCGGCTTACTTCGGGCTGCGAGTTATCGCTCATTTTTGCAAAATAGCCATCACAACTTAATAGTTTTACAATTTCGTTCATATTAATAATGTGCGATAAATGGCAACGGTGAAAAATTGTTGGGTCTAATAAGGATTCAAAATGTTTTAAGTTTTTAGAAGCTGTGTACTTAACACCATCTTTTAAATAAATATTGGAGTAACTGCCCGAAGCCTCTATTCTTATAATTGAACATTGTTTAATAAAAATAATACCATCGTTTACCGGTAATTCTATCACACTTCTGGCCGATCTGCCGATGGTATTTAGGCTCGATTCAAAAATTATTTTTTCTAAACACTCTTTCAGATCCTCGGCATCTATGGGTTTTAATAAATAATCCTGGGCTTTGTTTTTTATTGCTTTAATGGCATACTCTTGGTGCGCTGTGGTAAAAACAAGTTTAAAATTTTTGTAATTTAATTTGTCGAGCAATTCAAAGCCATTCATTTTAGGCATGTTAACATCTAAAAAAACCACATCCGGTCGGTAGCTCTCAATACATTCAATTCCTTTTTCGGGGTCGGTAGCCGTTGCTACTATTAGTATATCCAGTTCCAAACGTTCAATTAATACCTTTAGGGTATTTACCCCCATTGGTTCATCATCAATTATTATTACCCTCAGCATAATTTTTTTTCAATATCGGAATTTTTATTTCAACACGTGTCCCCTCTCGTTCATTCTTCTCGGTTACCTTATCAATAATTTCTACAGAATACGATTGGTTATGCATTTTACTTAATAGCTCTAAACGTTGCTTAATAAAATTAATGGCCAAGGGTTTGTTTTTGTTCAATAATTTAGCCGATGCCACTTTATTTCTGCCAACACCATTATCATCAACAATGCATAAAAGTGTTTTTTCGTTAATGAGTTCAAATTTAATCGATAAATTTTTATCTCCTTTTTTTAAAAGTAAGCCATGCCAAATAGCATTTTCAACAAAAGGTTGAATGAGCATATGAGAAATGTAAGTATGCTCAGGATCAATGGCTTTATCAATTTCAATTACAGGAGAGAATTGCGTATCAAACCTTAACGATTCTATCTCGAGATACTTTTTTAATATGTCTAATTCATCGCTAAGGCGAATGCTTTCGTTCATATTACTCTCCAGCATTTTACGAATAAGTTTAGAAAATTTGGTAAGGTACAGCTCGGCCTTTTCGTTTTCTTTTACCACAATAAATTGCAAAATGGTGTTTAAAGAATTAAAAATAAAATGCGGATCCATTTGCGCTTTTAGCACTTTTATCTCTTGCTCAAGCGCATGATGTATTAATTTGTTGCGTTCGTTCTCTTTAAAAACCAATTTTTTTATCCGGCTTTTTATTAAACAAATTATTAAAACAACAACAATTACAATGACAAAGATCAGGATGGTCCATTTAATTATTATGGCGTTTTTATTGGGGTTTGGCGCTTGAAACAATTCCTGTACCTGTTGTCCGGATAAAACCGTATTGTAAATTTCAATATCATCTACATAACCATTAAAAAAACGTTTATTACTGTTGGTGAACATGTTCCCAATAATAACCGAATCGCCTTTTAAATATTCGCTTTCAAAGTTTCGGGGAACTTTTGCATTTAATTTGCCATCTAAATAAAATTCTAAACGAGTGGTATCAAAGGTTACTACCACATGGTGCCAATCACGCATAGAAGTAACCTCGTTGCTATAAAGCGAGACCTGTTTTTGTTGCGAAACCGCGGTGCCTACACTTATGTTTTTTGTACTGATATTATAATCAATAATCAATGCTTCATTAAAATCTTCGTTGGCATGCGATCTGGTATAAAAAATGGGATTTAACTCTACCCCTTTTCCATTATGCATAATGTGTTGCACATTAACCCAAAGCGACAGAGAACCTTGTTTTGGTTTTATGGCATCACTTGTGCCAAGGTTAAGGTAAGAGCCGGGGTCGCCGTGCAGATAATAGGCCGAGTTATTATTCCCAAAACGGTCTTTAACCATTGAGGCGCTGTAAGCTTTTGCCGGGGTTTTAGTTACTTCATTAATAAGGCTGCCATCATTAAACGAAAATTTGGCTATTAAATGATCTTGGTTTTGAGCTAAAATAAAATAGCCGCAAAAAAATAGGAAAATAAATATGTAAGATCTGAACTTTATAAATTGGATATTGTAGGAGGTATTAAATTAGGTATTAATTATTAAACAATTAAACCATCTCACAAATTGAAAATCGATTTATGTAAACTGAGATGACACTTGCATAAACTTTAAGCCTTTATAACCCTTTAATAACAAGCGTTTTAAGAATTGTTGCTAAATTGTTTGCTTGCCTTTTAAAATTATTTTTTAAAAAAAAGCTTGCAAAAAAAATCTAAATCGATTTCAGTAAAATAGTTTTAGTATTCCACAAAATGCCATCTAAATTAAATTTAGATGGTGAGATATTTGCGGAAACATTTAAAAAAAACGATATGAAAAAACAAATTATTACAACTGGTTTATTGATAACTAGTTATTTAGGTTTTGGACAGTGGAATATTACAGGTAATAATAATACCACAGCAGCGAACTTTATTGGCACCACAACAGGTGTAAATCAACCACTGATTGTAAGAACTAACGGTGCAGAGGCAATTCGCGCTTTAGGATCTAACCAATTTGTTGGTATTGGTAATGCTAATCCATTACACCGCCTATCAGTTGCTGGCAATATTGCATTTAATCAGAATTTAGTTACGAGGACTCCGGATTTAAAGATCTTTTGGGGTAATGGGTCATCAGGTGATTTAACGTTTAACACAACAACTGGTCTTGAGGTATTAGGTGCAGCAACTGAGAGAATGAGAATTACACAAAGCGGCAACCTTGGTATTGGGACAGGAGCACCTTCAGAACTATTACACGTTAATGGAACATTACGCGTAGATGGCACAAATGGTACAGGTGGTTTGAGAATTTTTAAAGATGGTAATAGTGGTATCACTAGCCATTTATATTTAGGAAATGTTGCCAACAATAAAGCGTTTAACTTTCAGCTAAACGCTGACGGTTCTGCAATGACATTATGGACATACGGCACAGCCTATTGGACAGAAAGATTTGCGTTTACTGAATCTGGAAGATTAGGTGTAGGCATATCAAATCCACAAAGTGCTTTACACTTGGTTACTCCTTATAATTCAACAAACGGTTTTGTGGTAGATTATAATGGAAGTGGAGTTGCTGCAGATGTAAGGGTAATGAATAGTAGTAAAGCTTTAGTTGTTTCAAATTGGTCTTCAACTCCAAAGGATGTGTTTAGAGTTTATGGAGATGGAAAAGTTTACGCTACCGAAGTGAATGTACAATTAACACCATTTCCTGATTATGTATTTGCTAAAAATTATAAGTTAATGAGCTTAGATAATTTAGAGAGTTATATTAATAAAAACCATCATTTACCAAATGTGCCTTCTGCAAATGAGGTTGAAGCAAATGGAGCAAATCTTGGTGAATTAAGCAAAATACAAATGGAAAAAATTGAAGAGTTAACCCTTTATATTTTGGAATTAAAAAATGAAATGAAAGTGCTTGAAGCAAAAGTTGACATGGCAAAAAAGAAAAATAAATAAGGTAATTCTTTATTTTGACCAAGTATTAATAATTTAAAATATACATAATGAAGAAAATACTTATATTAATTCAAATCCTTCCGGCAATCATTTGTTATGGTCAGTTGGAAATAAAAGTTCCGAAGGAACGTTTAATAAGCGCTGATGAAGTAAATAGACGTTACGAGTTCAACCCAGGAAGAGAGCTGTCACATCAAGAGATGATTAATTTCTGGTCAAGCGATTTTGTAAATACAAATAGCAAAACACTTCCAGTTTATGAATCAATTAATAAAGATAGTTACGGAAACGAACATTATATATATAAACAATATTATAATGGAGTAGAAATTGAGAATGAGCGAATGGTTGTTCATAAAAATCAAAGGGATAGAACTATAGTTATAACCGGTAAACTGTCTGCCATTGATAATGTAAGTTCTACTCCAGTAATCAATGAGGAAGTAGCTGTATCTAAGGTTAAAGAGACATTTGGTAATTCTAGCATCAACTATTTATCAAATAGTGATGAGACCGGAGGCAAATCGAAAAATGAAGCAATGACAATTTTTCCCAACACTAAATTAGTGTATTTAAAAACGGGAGAGAATTATAAACTAGCCTATACTACTTTAGTTAGCGTAAAAGAGCCATTCGACAATTTAAGAATATATATCGACGCAACTAACGGCGAAGTAATAAAGAGGAATTCTCTTGTTAAAAAGTGTTTTGGAAAACACGATGAAGTCAAAGGTGAAGGATCAAAAAGTTCAAAAGTATATGCAACTTCAAAAGAAATTAAGGAAGTTGCAGCGTGTGATGGAAATTGTCATCCGGGCACAGGGAATTCTTTATATTATGGGAACGTTTCCATTAATACGGGTAAGTATATGTATAATTTTATAGACTGTAAGTATAGGCTTTTTAATAACTGCACAGGTACGAATATACGCACTAGAGATCATTTAGATGCCGCTGGTGAAATCACAGATCAAGATAATGACTGGCAGTATCTTCCGACACGCCCAGGTGTTACCGCGCATTGGTGTGGATACATGGCATTTAATTATTTCTTAAACAATTTTTCTAGAAACAGCTTTGACGATGCAGGAGCTGAATTTAACATTTACACTAACAATAATTATTATGGCACAAGCAATGCTTTTTGGTCTGGTATCAATGTACAGTGTGGTACTGGTGGAGAAAGCGGAGTCTCGTATGGTGCTATTACAACATTGGATATAATTGGCCATGAATTTACCCATGGAATAGATCAATATTCGGCTAATTTGGACTACAACAACGAACCTGGAGCTTTGTCAGAGTCATTTGCAGATATGTTTGGAGCGATGGTAGAACATTATGCAAAAACAAATTTTCTGTCAAGTTCAGGTAATTATACTCAGGGGGAAGACGCAATGTATCCTAATTGTGCTTATTTTAGAAATATGGCAAACCCTAAGCAATATTGTCAACCTAATACGTATGGAGGTCAATACTATTATTGGGGGCCAAATGATAATGGAGGGGTTCATACAAATAGCGGTGTTGGTAATTATTGGTTCTATTTGTTAGCAGAAGGTGGCTTTGGTCAAAATGACAATAATTCGAATTATTGTGTAAGAGGAATAGGTAAGCAAAAAGCTGCTGCCATAGCATATTCTACCCTGATAAATTATTTACCTGCATATAACTCTTTACCTTCATACTATGATGCCAGAGTCGCAAGTATTAGCGCCGCTCAAGCTATGTATGGAAATAACTCTGAAGAAGTTGCTGCGGTAACTGCTGCTTGGTATGCTGTAGGAGTAGGAATGGATTATACGGGATTTATTAATTTGAATAACCTTAATGTAAATACAAGTTATACAAAGAACTATTTTCATCAAATTGCATTGAATAACCTTACCGTAAATACTGGTGGTGTAACCGATATTTCTTCAGCTACAGGTATTAAGATAACTAATTCTAAGTCATATTTAGGAAGTAACAGTAAGTTTTATATTGCATCAGGTTGTAATCTAAATGGCAAATTGATGAATACGCAGTTAGTTAATCCAGTTAATATTAAAGATGAAGAAATAGGATTGATAAATGAAACTCCATTATTTAATTTATTTCCAAATCCGAGCGAAGGACAATTTACTATTGAGCAAAACAATAATGAAGAAGTAACAATTGAAATAAGTGACATACAAGGAAAATTGCTAAAATCATTCAAACAAACAGGTAATAAAATTGAAGTTAATTTAACCGGTTTTGAAAAAGGAATGTATTTCATTACTCTTGAATCTGCCGATAATAAAACAACAAAAAAGATCATAATAGAGTAATTGATACAATCTACTTGATTTAATAATCTACCCCCCTCTCCTACCCGAGAGGGGGTTTTTGTTTTTATAAGTAGAATTAAAGTAATTATTTACAGCGGTTTAGTTTAAATAAGTTTGAGTAAAAGATCAGGAAGGTTATTTAAATTTTCCGTGAAATCTGTGGCTAAAAAAAATCTAAGGGAAATAAATTCGCTTAATTGGAAGTTAACTTAGTGGCGTTGTATTTTTCGGTGCGTTTGTTTTTACCGTTACTATCGTAAAAACTCCAAACACCATCTTTTACATAGGTCTTACCATCAATCGATAAAACCATTGGGCCTTCACTTTTTATTTGTCCGTTTTCGTAAAAGTATTTTTGAGTGTATTTTTTATTCTTTACATCCGTCAATTCTAAAACATCTTGCATTTGCCCGTTATCGTACCACGATTTTTTTAGGGTTAAATACTTCATTTCTTTTTCATTCTCTTCGGTGTACTTTGGTAAACCATTCTCAAAAAACTCATATAACTTTTGTGGTAAACCGTTATAATAGTTGGTTTGTTTGCGTTGTTTTCCATTCTCAAAAAACACATCAATATTACAATGTAAGGGATCGGGATTAACTACCGTGCGCTCGCACTGCCCGTTCTCAAAAAAATTCTTAAACACAATGGCTCTGCCATCTATATAATAACCGCGGTGCAATAATTTTCCGCTCATATAAAAGTCCTCGTTCCAACCTTGCAAGTTATAACCGGCTTTATTATAGGTAATAGAGTCGCCACCAATAGATTCAATTAATCGGTTGTACATTTTTATACCTTCAGCGGGGTCTACAATATCTTTTTGCAGGTAACGCTTGGTTTGCGGCACCTGATCGGCAAAACGCTGCGCGCTCATACTACCAATGTAGATGGAAGAAATAATAACTATGTAATGGATCTTTTTCAAGAAGTGTTATATCAAAGATAATCAATCTAAATAAGTAAATAATACCCTATTTACTTAATTATTAAACAACAATTGTTCCAAACTCAACTATTTTTGGCTAATTAACCTCATTTTGGTGTGCGGGATATCGTCTTCCAGATATTCTTTGCCCTCGGCCTTAAAGCCAAGATCACTATAAAACTTCAGTAAATACGATTGTGCAGAAATAACAATGTCTGAATTGATATAGGTATCCTGCAGACTGTCGATACATTGCTGCATTAACAGTTTACCAAGATCTTTGCCTCTGAAAGTTTTTTTAACTACTACTCTCCCAATGGCGGGTTCT
>JALHPG010000047.1 GCA_022842625.1 Bacteroidia bacterium
GAGAAGTTACTTCTTTGAATCATGAAGAGGTTGCCGGATTATTAAAAGAAGCTAAATCAGTAGTAATAGTGCCCGGTTACGGAATGGCTGTTGCGAAAGCACAATATCCAATTTTTGACATGGTACAAACATTACGTAAAGCCGGCAAAAATGTACGCTTCGCTATTCACCCTGTTGCGGGTCGTTTACCGGGTCATATGAATGTATTGTTGGCAGAAGCAAATGTGCCTTACGATATTGTTTTAGAAATGGATGAGATCAATGACGATATGCCGAATACCGATGTGGTGATGGTGATCGGGGCAAATGATGTTGTTAACCCTGCTGCACAAGACGATCCGGGATGTTCAATTTATGGCATGCCGGTTATTGAAGCTTGGAAAGCAGAGAAGGTGATCATTATGAAACGCTCTATGTCTGCCGGTTATTCTGGCGAAGACAATCCTTTATTTTACAAACCAAATTCTGAAATGTTGTATGGTGATGCAAAGGATAGTGTAGAAAAAATATTAGGTTTTTTAAAGGCTTAGTATAATAAAATTTTATTTTGATAAAGAAGTGGTTTTAATTAGCCACTTCTTTTTTTATGTATCATATTTTTATTCTTGTCTATTAATAAAAACCATTTGCCGAATGGTTATCGTATACTGGTTGCTTTCTCAAGAACGGTTGTGTATATTTGATAATAACAATTAATTAGTTGAGATAATGAAATCATTAAAAACCTATAATTCAGAAATACAGCTTGATGAGCGCGGCTTCTTGAGAATTGCATTTAATGATACTGACGATGAGATCGAATTTGATGAGATAAAACAACAAATAGATGCGTGTTATATTATTTCCGAAGGGAAGCCAATTCCGGTATTAATTGATGTTAGAAACGGCAAAAAAAACCTTTCTCCTGAAGCGAGAAATTATGCCGGAAAGCAGAATCCTCATAGGCATTTAAAATTAGCGGAAGCATTATTAATTAATAGTTTTCCTCAAAGATTAATGGCGAATTTTTTCATGAAATTCAACAAACACCATCATCCTTCAAAAGTATTTACTCGCGAAGAAGCTGCTGTTAAATGGCTTTTGCAACATGCAAAATAGAAAAAAGTTAAGAATAATTATTCTCTAGCTGGTGGCCTGCGCGACTCTAGAACACAAGGTAAATTCGAAGGGCAGATCTCAATTATTTCGTTTTTTTCAGAAATTTTATTTTCTTTTTTTGTAACAACAATTTCTTTTATTTCCTTTTTCCATTCATTTTTTAAACACTCACCGTCAAAATCGCTTAAAACCAAACCTCCTGTTGCTTTTTTATAAAAGCGCCAAGCTTCAAATAATTTATAGGTCCCAACCTTTAATTTTATGCTCAAAACTCCGGCATCATTGGTTTTCGCAGAATCTATTTTTCCCTTTGCCGATACAATTACAATTGTTTTGTTTGCATAAGGTTTTGCTTTTTCGGCATCAGCAATTATTTCGGGAGTTGGACGAGCTCCTCCACAATAGGGTTGCATAAAATTGATCTGCGTACTCACTAATTTTTTTTGCGAGCAAGAAATCATTGCGTTGCATAAAACTACAAGTGTGAGAAATGTTTTATAGAATTTCATGTCCAAATATAAATACATTTTAGGGTTTAAATATGTTAAAAACCTTTGATTTAGCTTTTTTATTTTATAGCTTAGTTAGTTCAAAAAAGAAACACCATGAGAAAACTTTTATTAGTTACAAGTTTATTATCTTTTTTAAGTCAACCGTTTTTTGGTCAAGAATGGGCTGAGTTAATGCATCAACCAAATGCAAATTTTTACGATGTACAAAAATCATTTAATGACTATTGGAAGGATAAGGATGTAACTGTTAAAAGCCGTGGTTATAAGGTTTTTAAGAGATGGGAATATATGGTTGAACCTAGAGTTTTTCCCACCGGAGACCTTTCCCTTCTTGGAAAAAATGCTGAAAATTTTCAAGCCTTTTTAGATACTTATTCAAACAATAGTGGCAATAAATTCTCAAACTCTAGTTCTAATGTAGCTTCTACAACATGGTCAGTTGTTGGTCCAATGGGCGCTATGACAGGTGTTGCAATTAATGGATTGCCACGTAAAGCCGGTCGCGATAATTTTATAACGTTTCATCCTACGATCGCAAATACACTATGGGCTGGCGCGCCTGTAGGAGGTTTATGGAAAACTACTAATAATGGAACTAATTGGAACACCACCACCGACAATCTTTCTGTTATTGGCTGTTCAGATCTAGCGATCGATCCTTCAAACACCAACATAATGTATCTCGCAACAGGAGATGGCGATGCAGGAGACAGTCGCAGTGTAGGTGTTCTCAAATCAACTGATGGTGGTGCAACATGGAGTGCAACAGGATTAAGCGCAGCAGTTTCGGGGGGGTTATTAATTCGTAGATTAATTATTAATCCTACAAACCCTCAAATTTTAATTGCAGCTACAAATGCCGGAATTTATAGAACGGCAAATGGGGGAACAAATTGGACGCAAATAAACTCGGTTAATAGTTTTGATTTGGAATTTAAACCAGGCGATCCAAATACTGTTTATGCAACAGGAACGTCCTTTTATCTTTCTACAAACGGAGGAACAAGTTTTACTCAAATAAGTGCCGGTATTGCAACTACGGGCTCAAATAGAATGGCTGTGGCGGTAACTACAAATTCTTTAGGATTAAATTATGTTTATGTTATCGCTTCAAGTTCTGCGTCAAGCGGCTTACTTGCCATTTATCGTTCAACAAACAGCGGCGTAAATTTTACTAATATGGCTACAACGCCCGACGTGCTTGCAAACTCTTGTAATGGAACCGGAACCGGCGGACAAGGTTGGTATGATCTGGCAATTGCAGCCTCACCTTTAAACGCTAATGAAGTAGTTGTTGGAGGAGTTAATCATTGGAGGAGCACAAATGGTGGAACAAATTGGACGAACATTGGTTGTTGGAATTCTACCATAGCCAATCCTCCATATGTTCATGCTGATGTGCATGATCTTGAATACAATTCATCAGGAGTTTTATATTCTGCAAATGATGGAGGAACTTCTTTTTATACAGGTAGCGCTTGGACAGATATAACAGGAACCCGAAACATCGCTCAAATTTATAGAATTGGATTATCCGGAACATCTGCAAATTATTGGATTACGGGCCATCAAGATAATGGATCAAACATTTATAATGGAACAACCTATAATGCAAGTTATCCCGGCGATGGCTTAGATTGTTTTGTTGATAGAACCAATAATAATAATTTATTTGCTGAAACTCCAAATGGAGGATTAGTAAAATCTACAAACGGTGGTGCTTCATGGACATCCGCAAGCGCAGGATTAAGTGGTAACGTTAACTGGCTTTGTCCTTGGAAACAAGACCCGCAAACTGCTAACACCATTTATTGTGGTTTATCTACCATTTGGAGATCTTCAAACCAAGGAACTTCATGGACATCTTTAGCAGCCTTGCCAATAACAGCCGGAGCAGTTACTGAATTCGCAATTGCCCCAACAAATAGTTTAGTAATGTATGTAATAAAATCATCCGGGGTTTTTGTAACTTTTAACGGAGGAACCAGTTGGACAACTGTAACCGGTAGTATTCCGGTTGGTACTGCTGCACCCACATTTGTTTCTGTTGACGCTAGTGATCCTAATACAGCATGGGTAACTTTAAGCGGATATTCGGCAGCCAACAAAGTTTTTATGACAACAAATGGAGGAACTAGTTGGACAAATGTTACAAGTAATTTACCAAATTTACCGGCAAATTGTATCGTTTATCAACCGGGCACAAATGATAGAATTTATGTTGGAATGGATGTAGGAGTTTATTATAAAGATAACAGTTCACCAAATTGGACACTTTACAATATCGGCTTGCCAAATACTAAAATTGCTGATCTGGAAATTTCTCCGGCCGCGCCGGGCTTGCTTAGAGCTGCAACCTATGGCAGAGGGGTTTATCAAGTAGATGTTATTCCTGTTTCGGCACCTCCAAGCAGCAGTTTTACATATACAGGAACAATTTGTTCAGGCGTTCCAAAAACATTTTCTGATGCCTCTACTAATAGCCCTACAAGCTGGAATTGGAGCGTTAATCCATCTGCGGGAGTAACAATTACAAGCCCAACCTCCCAAAATCCGACCATCACTTTTCCCAGTGCCGGCGTTTATTCTGTTTCGTTAAATGCAAATAATGCATTTGGTCCGGGAAATATTAGTATACAAGCTGTTACCGTTACAGCAACACCTGTTATAGCTGTAACAGGAAGTGCACAAACAATTTGCAGCGGTAATCCGGCAAACATTACTGCTAGCGGAGCAACAACCTATTCGTGGAATACAGGAGCAACAACTGCAGCTATAGCTCCGTTACCAACTGCTACAACTGTTTACACAGTTACGGGCTTTAACGGAACTTGTTCTTCATCTAAATCGGCAACTATAACTGTTAACACAACACCTACTGTAAATGTAACTAATGCATCTATTTGCACAGGTTCATCTGCAACCATAACGGCAAGCGGGGCTACTAGTTATTTGTGGAATACAAGTGCTACTTCAGCTGCCATATCTGTTACTCCGGCATTAACTACGGTTTACACGGTTACGGGTACAACAGGATCTTGTACAAATGTAAAAACTACAACAGTTACAGTAAATAGCACACCTACCGTAGTAGTAAATTCTTCAACAATTTGTAGCGGCACTTCGGCAAATTTAACAGCTAGCGGCGCCTCTACTTATTCTTGGAACACCGGGGCAACAACTGCTATTATAAATCCAAGCCCGGTTGTTACAACGGTTTACACAGTTACGGGAACTAATGGGGTTTGTTCATCCAATAAAACTACCACGGTGGTTGTAAATCCGTCTCCAAGTGTTAATGCTACTTCAAACAATTCAATCATTTGTCAGGGACAACAAGTAACATTAAACGCAAGCGGGGCAAATACGTATACTTGGCAACCCGGAAGTGTATCGGGAGCAACTATAACAGACTCACCTGCAGCATCGATCGTTTATACTGTTAGTGGCAGTGCGGCAAATGGCTGTGTTGGAACCAACACCGTTTCAGTGAATGTATCGCTTTGTACAGGTGTGGCACAGCTAAATGGAAACCTTGTGAATTATCATGTTTATCCAAACCCGGCAAAAGAGCAAATTACGCTGAATGTTACCACAACAAAGAGTTTAGAAATATTTGTTGAATTAATTGATGGTTCCGGAAAACTTTCTTTAAAACAAATTGTTAAGTTTGATAGAACAAAGAGCGAACATCAAATAAATATTTCTTCTGTAGCTAGCGGTGTTTATTTCTTAAAATTAGTTTCTAAAGAAGGGGATAACAAAACAATAAAATTAGTTAAAGAATAAATTTTCAAAACAACAATATTATAGTTCTAATAATTAACGCACAAAACAATAAAAATGAAAAAATCGCTAGTAATGCTAGGTTTAATTTTAGTTTCCAAAAACTATTTTAGCCAAAAATGGGTAGAAATGTCAACCCAGCCAAATGCAAATTTATATGAGATACAAAAAGAATTTGAAAAGTCTTTTGAAGGAAAAGATCTATCAATAAAAAGTACCGGTTATAAGATTTTTAAACGTTGGGAATATTTTGTTGCCCCACGCGTTTACCCTACAGGTGATTTGTCTGTAATGAATCAGGCAACAAAAAATTACGCCGATTTTTTAGCGCAAAACAATACTAATGGTGTAAGTAGTAACAAATCTACAAGTAGTAATAGTTCTGTAATGTCAGCCACTTGGGTTGCGGTAGGGCCTATAGGCGCGCCAACAGGTTCTGTTTTTGGATTACCAAGAAAGGCCGGCCGTGATAACTTTGTTACATTTCATCCAACAAATCCTTCAATTATGTTTGTAGGTGCGGCAGGTGGTGGTTTATGGCAAACTACAAACGGTGGAACATCGTGGACAACCAATACAGATAATCTACCGGTTTTAGCGTGCTCTGATTTAGCTATTGACCCTACCAACACAAACATTATGTATTTGGCAACTGGTGGAGCAAATGATCTTTTATCTGCTTACCCTGTGCCATCAGACGGTGTTTATAAAACTACCGACGGTGGAGCTACTTGGGTGCCTTCAGGCTTAGGATTTACTCTTAATCAAGGAAGAGTAGTACACAAAATTGTATTAGATCCAACTAACTCACAAATTGTTTTTGCTGCAACTAATATTGGTATTTATAGAAGTATTAATGCGGGTGCCACTTGGTCAACCGTTAGTTCATTTAACTGCTGGGACCTTAAGTTTCATCCGGTTAATCCTACGATCCTTTATGCTTCAGGAACTGCATTTTATCGCTCTACAAATAGCGGAACAACTTTTTCAATAGTTTCTAGTGGTATTCCAACTTCTGGAAGTAACAGAATGAATATTGCAGTAACTCCTACAAACCCATCAGCAGTTTATGTTCTTGCGAGCAGAAGTTCTGACAGTCAATTTTTAGGTGTTTATCGTTCTGCAAATGATGGTGTAAATTTTACAACAGCTTCTACCACTCCTAATATTATTGGAAATTCTTGTAACGGAACATCTACCGGTCAAGGTCAAGGTTGGTATGATTTATCTATAGCTGCATCACCAATAAACCCAAATGAAATTGTTGTAGGTGGAGTAAATGTATGGAGGTCTTTTGATGGCGGAACAAATTGGACAATGATTGGTTGCTGGAATAGTCCTAATCCATATATCCATGCTGATATCCATGAATTACAATACACATCAACAGGAACACTTTATTCAGCAAATGACGGTGGGATATTTTCTTATAATGGAAGTCAGTGGATAGATTTAACTGCCCAAAGAAATATAGCCCAAATTTATAAAATAGGATTATCAGGATTAACTCCAAATAGATGGATCACAGGTCATCAAGACAATGGAACTAATATTAGAACTGGTGTTGGATCAAATTATGTAGCTAGTTTATCGGGTGATGGAATGGATTGTTTTATTGATAGAACTAATGATCAATATATGTTTGGAGAGCAATTTAATGGAAGTTTGAACAGATCAACAAATGGTGGTGTTAGCTGGACCCCTATAACAAGCGGTATTACCGGCGCAGGCGGATGGGTAACACCTTGGAAACAAGATCCTGTTACTGCAAATATGTTATACGCCGGATTTAGTCAATTATTTAGATCAACTAATTACGGAAGCAATTGGACACAAGTAGGAACAACCGGTGGTGGTGGAACTATAGTTGAATTTGCTATTGCACCTTCAAACAACCAAGTTATTTATGTTTTATATTCAGGATCCATTCGTAAAACTATTAACGGTGGAACAACTTGGACTAACGTTACTAACGGTGTATCAGGCGGTCAATTTACCTTTATCACGATTGATCCAACCGATCCAAATACTGCTTGGGTAACCGTTAGTGGTTATACTGCCGGCAGTAAAGTTTTTCAAACAATGGATGGTGGAGCAACATGGATGAATATTTCTTCTAACCTTCCGAACTTACCTGCTAATTGTTCGGTTTACGAACCGGGTTCTAATGATCGTATTTATATAGGAATGGATGTTGGCGTTTATTATAAAGATAATTCTTCAACAAATTGGACTTTATACAATACAAGCTTACCAAATGCAGCAATCATGGATATGGAAATGAGCCCTGCAGCACCGGGAAAAATCTATGCTGCTACATATGGTCGCGGTGTTTATGAGGCTAGTGTAATTCCTGTTACAACTGTGCCTACTCCAAGTTTTTCATTTAATGGAAGTCTTTGTGTGGGAACAAGTAAAACGTTTATAGACAATTCGTCTAATACTCCTACAAGCTGGAGTTGGACTGTTACACCAAATGTTGGTGTAACATTTAACTCAACTACAGTTCAAACGCCAACAGTTACATTTGCAAATCCCGGAACTTATACTGTTTCATTTATGTCAAGTAATAGTTTTGGTGCAGGACCTGTAAATACACAAACAGTTTCAGTTGCAACAACTCCTACAATTGTATTATCTGTAAGCTCATTAACCGTTTGTGATCAAGATCCAATTAACGTTACTGCATCAGGTGCTGCAACTTATACTTGGAGTAACGGTGGAGGCAATTCTCCTTCAGTAACCTATATTCCTAGTGGCGATTGGACATATACTGTTACAGGAGCAAATAGTGGATGCGTTTCAACTGCAACATTTAATATTGTAAATATTCAGTGTGTTGGCGTTATTGAGTTAGGTGCAAATAATGCAAGCTTTAACGTGTATCCAAATCCTGCAATTGATAATATTAGTTTGCAAATGAATTCACCAAAAAATGTGGATGTACGTGTTGAACTATATGATGTAACAGGTAAATTGATCATTAAACAAAACGCAAGTTTCTCTAAAGACAAATCTGAATTTAAAGTAAATGTTGCTTCGTTGCCAAATGGTATTTATTCTTTAAAAGTAGTTTCTAAAGAAGGAAGTTCTCAAACTTTAAAAATTGTAAAACAATAAGATCGATCTTATTTTTTATTAAAAACCACGCTTTAATACAGCGTGGTTTTTTTATGCTTTAGAATAACACTCTGTATTGCGGTATTACAAAAAAACGCAATTGATAATCTGTTTTAATAGTTTGATTTTTTATGTCGTAAGATTGTTGAAACACATTTGCATTTCTGGTTACATTCTGAATATCGATCGTAAATTCATGTGTTACTCGTTTCGTATTAAAACGGTAACCGGGTTTTACATCAAGTCTAAAATAGTCTGCATATTGTAATTCAAATGCTCGGGTACCATCTCTAACTTCATCTTTCTCAGCCTTACTTGCTTCCAGATCTATAGGTGTATAACGTTTTCCGCCGGCATAGGTTGCTCTTACATCTAAACTTAAAACATGTTTTTGGTTGATCTTAAATTCTTTACCGCCTAACAAATTAAAAACATAATTACCATTAAAAGCAGTATTTCGCGTTATATTATCGCTTCCTTTATATTTACTTTCAAATAAACTGCTTGTAAATAACAGATAATAGCCTTTACTATAAAATTTTTCTAAGGTTATCTCAACTCCATAATTTTGACCAACGCCTTTGCTCACTAAATTATTTACATTCGGACTATTAAAATCTGCACCTAAGTTTAATGCCGAAAAATAACTCGGGAAATTTTTTACGGGCGCATTAAAAATGTATTGATAATATATTTCTGTTTTAATTCTAAAATTTTGAGCAAAACTATTATCATAAGCTATTACACCATGCGCGGCCCTTGTAAAGTCCAGGCCTCTGTTTGTCTCAACTGTTTTACCATTAATGGTATCGCTGGCAAAATAAACGTAAATAGGTTGTAGTTGGCTGTGCAGGCCTCCGCCTAAGCTTAAGGATTGTTTTGAGTTTATAGAATATTTTAATCCAATTCGCGGTTCAATCGCATTTGAATTGTTAAGTAAAAAAAACTGATTGCTTATACCCGCATTAAATAATAAATTATCGCTGAATTTATGTTGCCATTGAGCAAAACCACGGATGAGAGCGGTTGTTCCTTTATAATTACGTAAAGTAACAAAGGTGTTTGCCCCAAAAAAATTATCATTGCTGTCAACAAACAATGTATGGTATAATTCTGCATAAATACCCGTGTTTACAAAATCTCGCGAATTAAATTTTTTATTGTAAGTGGTGTTAAACGAATAGCGAATGTTTTTTGTGGTTTGCCTGTATTCGGGTTTTAAATTTTTTGGTGTTTTAAAAGAAGTGTCAATTCTATCTGCAATGATATTATTATATTGCCCACTTACCCCAATATTTGTTTTTATATAGGCATTGTTTTTAAATAAGTAAGTATGCGAAATTCCACTTGCGCCTACGTTAGAGCGAAAATAAGTATCGCGCGCACTATAACCGTATATATCTTGTCCGGATTTTTTATCACTCTCCAATAAAGCAACGTAACTTAATCCGCCAATTCCCCAAAACGAAAATTTGCCAAATTTTTCTGTAGCAAAGTCGGTTTTAAAAGTTATGTCTTGATATTGTGGCACAGCATCGCCGGTTCCAAAATCTATATTTAATGCTTTAAATACTGCTAAGGTTGAATAACGGTAATTTACCAAGAACGAAGAGTTTTTCTTTTTATTAAAAGGACCTTCTGCACCAAGCTCGAAACCGTTAAACCCCATTTGCACTAAAAACTCATGTTTCTCGTCATTTCCCTTTCTCATCTTTAGGTCAAACACGCCCGAGGTTGCATTGCCATAATCTGCAGCAAAGGCACCGCTCATAAAATCAGAATTATCTAATGTATTATTATTTAATATGCTTATAGGCCCACCCGTAGAACCTGCGTTACCAAAGTGATTGGGGTTAGGTATATCAAGCCCGTTCAATCGCCATAAAATACCGATGGGCGAATTCCCTCTAATGATAATATCGTTTCTTGAATCATTTGCACCGCTAACACCTGCAAAATTGGCAGCCATGCGGGCCGGGTCATTTCTGCTTCCGGCGTACCGAGCAGCTTCCTCGGCGCTAAATAAACGCGAGCTAACAGTGCTCATTTTATTGTTGGTTTTAGTTTTGTCTTGTTCTGCAATAACTACAACCTCTTGGCCTTGAATAACACTTTCTTCTAATTCAATATTAGTAATAGATTCTTTTCCGGCATTTAAATTAATGGTAATGTACTTTTCCTTATAACTAATTACCTGAATTTTAATTTGCAAGCGACCAATGGGCACATTGGTAATTTTAAACTCTCCTTGTTCGTTTGTACTTGTGCCAAGCAGCGGGTTAGAATTAACAACCTGTATAATTGCCCCGGGTATGGGTGTTTGACTTTGTTTATCAACTACTACACCCTTAATGGTTTGAGTAATTGTTTGCGTATAGGAGTTTAAAACGAGAAATAAAAAAAATAGTATAAAGCAACGTTTCATTTATTTTTTGATCAGAGTTGGTAAATGACGAACCTTTAAGCAAGGGTATTGAAATGAACATCGGCTTGCGCTTATTTCTAAATAAGTCATTTTATATTGGCCGTCCATTTCTATTGTTAAGTAGTAATTTGGTTTCACCCATTCCTTCACTAAACAATCAGGAAAAAAATCAGACATTGGCGAGCCGTCTGGTGTTCTTTTAAAATGTTTCCAAGGCTCGTATAAATAATATCTGCCGGGAGGGTATTTTATAATAACGGTTCCGCTATCATTTGTTCTTATACTATCTACACAATTACCACTTTGATAAATATAAAATCGCTGATTTGCTAAAGGCTTATCAATTTTTGAGTTTTGAATTTCAGCATCCGTTTTGCATTTACCGCTGCAATCAGGCTTACCATATCTAAATTCAATTTCAATTTTCATTCTTTGCGCCTGGCAAAAAAGAGATAAACAAAAACAAAAAGTAAAAAACAATTTATTCATAATTATGGAGTTGTTGATGAAACAGGAATGATCTTTCCGTTAAAATAAGTGTGTCCGGTTAATGCAAAGTTGCATATAAAGTTTGCCATCTCATTTGGTTTTAATGGTGCCTTGTAGCCTGGGAAAGCCTTGCTTAACATTTCGGTTTGTACGGCACCAATTGCTAAACAATTAACTGAAATATTTTTTGGTTTTAATTCTTCTGCCAAGCATTCTGTTAAGCCCGATAATGCAGATTTACTGCTGGAATAGGCGCTTAGGCCGGGAAATTTTGAACTGCCTTGAAAACCACCCATACTGCTAATATTTACAATATGTGATTTGTTTTTTTTATTAAATAAAGGAAGTAAAGATTGTATTAAAGTAAAAGGGCCAAACACATTTGTGTTATAAACCGATTGAAGTTCTTTAGTAGAAATTTTTTCGAAAGGTTTATTTACAATTTCGCCGGCATTGTTTATTAATATATCAATTTTTAAACCTAAGGCTTTTATTATTTTAACAATTTTTTTTTGATCGATGGAACTTGTAATATCAGCTTTTACAGGGAGTATAGAATGAGTGTTTTTTTTATCAATGAGTTTTGTTAAAGTGGCAATATTACGCGAAACTGCAATTACCAGGGTGTTGGGATTTTCGGAAAGTTGTTTCACCATTTCAAAACCAATTCCTTTTGAAGCTCCTGTAATAAGTATGGTCATATTTTGTAAATTTGTACATAAAGATACTTCATTTTATAAATATGTGTATGAAAAAGAAGATTTTAGGAGTTGTTTTTTTATTATTTTTTTGTTTGGGTTCCAAAGCTCAAACCGATGATGTATATATTGGCACAAATGAAAAAGATTCTACGCACAAAGCCCAAAAGAAAAGAGATACGGATTGGATGCGAAAAATAACTTATGGCGGAAATGTGCAAGCTATTTTTGGCTCTTATACTTATGTTTATTTATCTCCCACAATTGGATATATCCCTTTCAAAAATTTAAATGTTGGTATAGGGTTTATTTATAGTTATGCCAGTGTTAATTATAATGGTTTTGGAAGAGTTACTCAGACTATTTACGGGGGTCATTCGTATGCAAGATATTTTGTGAACGAAAGTTTTTTTGTGCAGGGGCAATTTGATCGTTTATTGCAACCTAACGTTTATAATTTTTCTAACCCTAATGAGAAAGTTTGGGTTGATTACACGCTGATCGGCGGTGGTTATAGACAGTCAATCGGTAAACGCGCAGCGCTTATTACTTCTTTAATGATAAATGTTACACCAAGTAGTTTGTCAATTTATCCAAACCCTATTTTTCAGATCGGTTTTGTTGGAGGCTTCTGATTTCTGTATTTTATAGTAGTGTGAATTATTTTTAATCCGGTTGTCTTCCAACAAAGGAGGAGTCTGGGCTAGAACGGATGTAGACTAAAATTTCTTTTTTGTACTGAATGGCTTGGTAGGCTTTTCAATACTGGTAAGAATGATCTTAACTTTATTTTGATCTGCCAATAATCTAACAGCTTCCTTTAGCTCATCATCGTTTTTAAGGGAGAACTCAATTCTTCCTTTTTGAAAATAATAACGCGCAATTATTTCTTCTTCTAAATACCTTTTAATTTGACCTTTATTTTTAGCAAGGTCATCCTTTTTATTAGATGACATTTTATTGATCAAGGCATCGTATTCTGTTTTAATATCATTAAAATATTTTTCTTCCTCACTGTTTTCTTTAAGATGCTCTAACTCTATTTCACTTCTGGTTTTATAGCCGTAATCTTTGTCTTTTAAATAATTAATAAATTCTGCATATTCTGTTTCTGTTAAGGTGAATTTTGAAGCTGCATCTAATTGCTGATGTGCTAAATAGTAT
This sequence comes from Bacteroidia bacterium, assembly GCA_022842625.1. Taxonomy (GTDB): domain Bacteria; phylum Bacteroidota; class Bacteroidia; order B-17B0; family Aurantibacillaceae; genus Aurantibacillus. The sequence goes on from JALHPG010000047.1 coordinate 13,293, forward strand.
TTTGTGCCGTAATTAAAAATATGATTTTTTGATATTAAAGAAATTAAAATGTTACTAAATTTTTCTTCCTCTGTTTTTACATCCGGCATAATACCGGCGCCATCATAAACAATTCTTCCGCCTTTTGTTTTAAATGCCGAAATCAAGCTGTCAGGCACTTTTTCTACTCTTCCTTCTTCATCCTTATGTGTATAATCTAATGCCTGCACACAACGCCCACTTGGTATATAATATTTGGCAACAGTAATTTTAATTTGTGCGTTATATACTAACGGTTTTGTTTGTTGCACAAGGCCTTTGCCATATGTGCGTTTGCCAATAATTAAAGCACGATCTAGATCTTGTAAAGCACCGCTAACAATTTCTGATGCTGAGGCTGAATTTTCATTTACTAAAACCACCAAAGGAATTTGTGTATCAATAGGATTATTTACAGCTAAATAAGTTTTATCCCAATCGCTTACCTTACCTTTTGTGTAAACCACCTCTTGGCCTTTATCAATAAAAAAATTCACAATATTAACCGCTTCATGCAGCAAGCCACCAAGATTTTCTCTTAGGTCTAAAACAATATTTTTACAACCTTTTGCTTTAAGATCTAACAATGCTTCTTTTACTTCGCCGCTACAATTTTCGGTAAACGAAATTAATTTTATATAACCCGTTTCGCTGTTTGGCAGCATGCCGTGGTAAGGAACAGCTTTCGTTTTTATTTCTTCGCGCATTAAGCTTAATTCAGTAGGAGTCGTTTGGCCTACTTTTATTAATTTTAATTTTATTGGAGTTCCAGCATTTCCTTTTAAAAGGTTTGAGATCTCATCACTGCGTTTGCCTTCAACATTAATACCGTTAACACCAATTATCTGGTCTCCCGCCCTCATGCCAGCTTTATATGCTGTAAAGCCTTCGTACGGGTCTGCTATAAGGATCTTGCCATCTACATCTCTAACCTGTGCACCAATACCACCATATTCGCCCGTGGTCATAAATCTAAAGTCTTCAATATCGTTTTCGGTATAATAAACGGTGTAAGGATCTAAGGAGCCCAACATAGCGTCTATGCTTGTTTTCATTAATTGTCCGGGCTTTGTATTATCTACATAAGCCACATTAAGTTCACGGTAAACGGCGTTAAAAATATCTAGGTTCTTACTTATTTCGAAGTAATCAGGGGTATAGGCAACTCCTACAATAATAGCAGTTGTAAGCGAGAGGGCAGCTACCCAGTTTTTTATAGTTTTTTTTGCGAACATTTATATGGTAAAATAGCTATCTAAATTAGCTATAATTGTTCAGTTTGAAGGATTTTTATGCTTTTTTATCTATTTTTTTGAAGTTTTTTCGTTCATAAGGCTAAAAAATACTGTATCTTTAGCCTCCGAATTAATCCCGTAAGATTATGACATTTATTTTTTAGTCAGTATGCTTGAGTCGGATACTGTATTAACCTACAAGACTCAACCCTGAAAACAAACTAAGTTTCATTTTTTTGCATAAAAACAAAAAGATCTATGAAATTATCCATGTTTAAATTTAATCTGCCTAAAGAACTTATCGCAGAGCATCCGGCCAAAAACCGCGAAGAATCACGTTTAATGGTAGTTGACCGCGCAACCGGAAAAATTACACACAAAAAATTTAAAGACGTTATTAATTATTTTGATGAGGGTGATGTTTTAATTTTAAATGATACTAAAGTATTTCCCGCACGTATGTACGGAAATAAAGAAAAAACAGGAGCCAAGATAGAAGTATTTTTATTACGCGAATTAAATGCTGAAAGCAGATTATGGGATGTGCTCGTAGATCCGGCTCGTAAAATTAGAATTGGAAATAAATTATATTTTGGAGAAAATGACAATTTAGTTGCTGAGGTTATTGATAACACAACGTCTCGCGGACGTACATTGCGTTTTCTATATGATGGCAGCTACGAAGAGTTTAGAAAAGTATTATATGATCTAGGTGAAACACCATTGCCTAAATATATTAAGCGCGCAAATGAGCCAGAAGATACTGAGCGCTACCAAACGGTTTTTGCGAAAAACGAAGGTGCTGTAGCGGCACCAACTGCCGGCTTACATTTTAGCCGTGAGTTATTAAAGCGTTTAGAAATTAAAGGCGTTCAATTTGCACCTTTAACGTTACACGTTGGCCTAGGTACCTTTAGAACTGTTGAGGTTGAGGATCTAACCAAACATAAAATGGAAAGCGAAGAAGCGTTAATTTCTAGCGATGCTTGTAAGATCGTAAACAGCGCCAAGGATAAAAAGAAACGCGTTTGTGCTGTAGGAACAACAGTAATGAGAGGTATTGAATCTTCTGTTTCTACAACCGGGCAATTGAATCCTTATGTGGGCTGGACAAATAAGTTTATTTTTCCTCCATACGATTTTAGTGTTGCCAATTGCATGATCACTAATTTTCATATGCCTGAAAGTACTTTATTAATGATGGTAAGTGCATTTGGTGGATACGATCTAATAAACAAAGCTTACAAAGAAGCGATAAAAGAAAAATATCGCTTTTATTCTTATGGCGATGCCATGTTGATTCTTTAAATTTTTTAATCTTAAAAAAAAGCCACTCTATACAGAGTGGCTTTTTTTAAATTCTTTAAATGACCAGTTGACTAATTTAACTTAATACTTCCGTTACCAATTACCACACCGTCGCAGGTAATATCTATTACGTAGTTGCCCGGTACAAATTCACCCTGACCTTCGCAATAAGTAACACCCGAAATTTCGACATTAGCATAATTAAGGGTTTCTTTTCCGGCATAATAACCACTGCTTTTATTAAATGTAAATTTATAGGTCTCGTCGTAACTCTTTGCCAACTCTTTTCCGTCCGGAGTCATAATACGAATGAAAACCGTTTTTTCGCCCGATTTAGCAATTTTATTTTCACCCAAACTAAAGCTTACTTTTATTTTTTCTGTTTTGCGAGCCTTTGTGGTTTCTATTTCTTTTTTACCGCCTTTTTTAAATAATACGGCTTTGGCGCTTACATTAAAGCAAGTTAAAATACTTCCTTTGGCAATGGTAGTTTTAAGTTCTTCTTTTTCTTTAACTAAGGTATTTTGTTTTTCCTTTTCAACATCTAATTGTTTTAATACCGTTTTCTTTTCGGCAACTAAATTTTGATTTAAGGTGTTTAACGAATCGATGGTTCTAACATACCCTTGCATAATACTGCGCAACGTTTCTGCTTCTTTTCTTAATTTAGAAAGCATATACGCATCGCCTTTATGTTTTTCGGCCTCAATGATCAATTCTTCAATACGCGCTTTTTTCTCATCTATATCTTTTTGCATAAGAGCATCTTTTGCAACTATGCCTTCATAATCTTTTTGAAGCACTAATAGGTCAGACTTAACATTGTCGCGCTCAACAATAACAGTTTCGGTAACTACTTTTTGCTCAACAACTCTGCTTTGCTCTTGCAATAGCAACCAAATTGTATAACCATTGGTGCCCATTAAAAGCAGGATAATTATCCATAAAATAAGCCCCTTCTTTTTGTTAGATTTTTCTTTTTCTTCACTCATAACGCAAAAATAATACACAAAAACTGTATTTTAGTACCTATTGTATGACACTTATTAACGACTTCATGTCATTAATTTACCCAAGGCACTGTGAGGCTTGTGGTAATGGTCTTTTTAAGCAGGAGGCCTACATCTGTAATTACTGTAAATTAAACCTTCCCAAGAGTAATTACCATAAAAACAGCCAAAACGAACTTAGCTTAACATTTGCCGGAAGGGTTCCGTTGGTAAACAGTTTATGTTTTTATTTATTTGAAAAGAGCGGTAAAGTTCAAAAATTATTACATGCTATAAAATACCAAAACCAAAAAGAACTGGCGCAATTTATTGGCGAGTTATATGCCCAGGATCTTATAAAAGAAAAAACCTTAGATGATATAGATGTTATTATTCCAATTCCTTTGCATAAAAACAAGTTAAAATTGCGTGGTTTTAATCAAAGCGAATGGTTTGCAAAAGGCCTGGCCAAAATGCTCAAAAAGCCAATGGATATTATTTCTTTTGAACGCAGACAAGAAACAAGTACACAAACCAAAAAGAAAAAATATCAGCGTTGGGAAAACGTAGAGGGGATCTTTAGTATAAACGATCAGCAAGCTTTAATAAACAAACATGTTTTGCTTGTCGATGACGTGATCACAACCGGCGCCACCATTGAAGCTGCTTGGCTGGCATTAAAAGAAGTTGAAGGAATAAAGGTTTCTGTAATAAGTATTGCTTTTGCGGCAAGAAAATTATCTTAATAAGACCATGAATTAATAATTCATATCAATAATTAGTTTTCTTCTTAATTTTTTTTAAATTAGAATAATGAAACTATCACGGGCATTTTTTATTCAAGTTTTGATCTTTATTTTTATTCAGATCAATACAAAGTATTTGTTTTCGCAAACACCCGAAACGGATTCTATCATTAATAGTATTAAAAACGCAAAGGAAGACACCCTTAAAGTTAATTCTTTGCTTCTCCTAAGTAAAAAATTAAATAATTTAGGCGAGCTTGATGCTTCTTTGCAATACGCAAAAAAAGCCAGAGATCTTTCTATAAAATTAAATTTTATTAAGGGAGAAGCTAAGGCGTATAATCGAATTGGTAATGTTTGCAGAGATTACGGAGATATTCCTGCGGCCATTAAAAATCATTTAGCATCATTACAATTGAGACAAAAAATTAACGATAAACCCGGACTAATTGTGATCTATAATGATCTTGGGAATGACTTTTTTACCCAAGGTGATTATTTGAAAGCGCTCGAAAATTATTTTACCTCATTAAAAATTAGCGAAGAAGTTAAAGATATTAAGGGACAAGGGAGTGCTTATAATAATCTTAGTAATGTTTATTATGACCTCGGCAATTACGAGGAGGCTCTGAGAAATATTACAGAAGCTTTAAAAATTTCAAAAAAACTCAATGATAATCGTGGAATTGCTGCAGCATACAATAATTTAGGAAATATTTATTATGCAAAAGGTGATTACGAAGAGTCGATAAACAATCATAAGGCTGCTTTGGATATTCGGTTAGAAATTGATGATACCCAAAATTTAGCAAAATCTTATGGTAATCTTGCTATTGGATACGACAAGTTGGGGAATTATGAAGAAGCCTTAAAAAATAATTTTGCCGCACTGGAAATGCACACTGCAACAGGCAACGAACAAGGAATCGCAACAGTATATTCAAATTTGGCTGTGGCTTATTTTAATTTGAAAAAATACAAAGAGGCAGAAGATTATGGTGTTAAGGCTTTAGCGCTTTCCAAAACGATCGATGACCTTAAAGGGGTTAAAGATGCGAACGACGCACTTTATAGGGTATATCTCGCAATTAAAAAACCCGAAAAAGCTTTTGTTTCCTACAGCGAATACATTGAAGCAAGAGATAGTTTACTAAATGAGGAGAATACAAAAAAAACCGTTCGCCTGGAGATGAATTATATTTTTCAAAAAAAGGAAGCGGCCGATAGTCTTCGTGAAGCGGATGAAAAGAAAATAGTTGCTATACAATTGCAACAGGAAAAAACTCAGCGTTTGGCATTGTATGGAGGCTTGGCACTTGTATTAGTTTTTGCTGCTTTTATGATGCATCGTTTTATGGTTTCTCAAAAGCAGAAGAAAATTATTGAGGCTCAAAAAATGGAGGTTGAACATCAAAAAGAATTAGTTGTTGAAAAACAAAAAGAGGTAATGGATTCTATCCTTTATGCACAACGTATTCAGAGGGCGCTATTAGCAAGTGATGGATTATTGAAACAAAATTTGCCTGATCATTTTATTGTTTACGAACCAAAAGATATTGTGAGCGGTGATTTTTATTGGGCTACAAGAAATCATAATAAATTTTATTTGGCTACCGCCGATAGCACGGGGCATGGTGTGCCGGGAGCTTTTATGAGTTTACTTAATATTAGTTTTTTAAATGAAGCCATTACAGAAAAGGGAATTAAGAGGCCAAACGAAGTTTTGGATTATACCAGAACACGGCTAATTAATGCTTTGCGTGCTGATGGAAGTGAAGAGGGAGGAAAGGACGGAATGGATTGTAATTTAATTGTTTTTGATTTTGCACAGAACACTTTAGAATATGCAGCTGCAAATAATGGCTTTTTTATTATTCGCAATAATGAATTAATAACATGTGCTGCGGATAAGATGCCTGTTGGGCGATCACCTAAAGACACTGAGGCTTTTAGTTTAAATGTAGTTCATTTGCAAAAAGGTGATATCCTTTATACAATGACCGATGGGTTACAAGATCAGTTTGGAGGGCCAAAAGGAAAGAAGTTTAAGGGTAAACAAATACAGCAGTTATTATTAGAGAACTGTAATAAACCTTTTGAAGAGCAAAAAGTTATTATTCAAAGCGCTTTTAAAAACTGGAAAGGAAAGTTAGAGCAAGTTGATGATGTTTGTGTGATCGGTGTAAAAATATAGGTCACATTAAAAAACGCTCTTTATCTTCTTTTGGTAGAAGGGCACAGTTTTCTACTCTTCCAAAAAATTTCATTCTATGTTTTGCTATCACATCATAAATTGCATTGCGAATAAATGGAGGGATAATAACAAAAACAACCATTAAGGGCCATAGGCCTTTCATAAATGGCATTAAGCGAAGTACTGCGCACGTTTTAATAAATGCAGAATGGTCTTTTATTAAAATAACACTGTCTGTTTTTGCTTCAATTTCAAAGTAAGTGAGTAATTCTTTTCCAACAGCCGATGTTAATGGTGCAAAATGCATGTCTTTATTTTTTTCTCTCGCTAAAAAAAACTGAATGCTTTTATTACAAAATCCACATTCACCATCAAACAATAAAATTGGTTGTTTTTTTAAGATCTCATTAACGTCCATTAGGGCCTGGTATAAATAAAGTAAGGGTCAACGCTTAATTCGTAACGTTTTGGCAAAACGGTAAACGAATTCAAGTCAATAAAATTCACAAAACCATTTCGTCCTAAACACTGGCTGGTATGGTGTGGTGCCGGTCCGGTTGATTGCACATTTCGCGAAACAACGTATAAGGTTTTTTTCGAATCATCTACCGCAAGCCCATGCGGTTGGTAACCAACTTTTAAATTAGTGGCCACTAAACTCGATCCGCTAATTCTGGTTACTACTCCCATGGAATTTGCAAATGTTGTGCTGTCGTAGGTGCAGGTAACAAAATATGAATCGTAAACTTTTGAATAAACAATTTCTTGCGGATATTTTCCTGTTGAAATAGTTGCAGTAACCAAGCCTGCAGTCATGTTAAAAACCCGCACTTCGTTAGACTTTTGGCAGGTAATAAATATTTCCTGATTGTTTGGAGACAAATAAAGATCGTGTGGGTCTAAAGATGAATTATAGTTTAATGTTGGCGAGTTCTCTAACGAAATTGGATTAGTACCTGTAAAACCTGTATCTATTTGAGTTATAAAATTGCCGGTTTGTGCGGCTACGTAAACCGCATCGTTAGCTGGATTTAACACAATGCCATGCGGGTAATACTGCCCCCCTAAAAAGTGAATAAGTTTTCTGTTTTCCAGATCAACGGCTGCCACCTTGCCGCTTGCTGTCCACGAAACGCAATAGGCGCGTTTACTATCTTTTGATATTACAAAAGTGTTCCAATCCATTGCGTTGTCAGAACCAGTCCCTGCCGCCAGGGGAGTTAGAGGAATATCGCCTACATAACTATCATCGCTACAGCGAAATTTTTGCATGATGTTGTTATTTATAAAAATCACATACCAGTATTTTCCATCCGGCGAAACACGAACATGATGAGGAGTGTCGGCACTTGTTTTATTTCCAACTTCAATATAACGCATAGGTAATTGTGATTCGCTGTCAAAAACCGTAACAACATCACAGCCTTGATTAACGGCGTATAATTTTTTGCGAAACGGGTCATTTGCCCACATCACATTGCCTTTAATATCGGGCGCTCCAAAATCTATCCAATCTTTAATTAATTTTACTTCCTCAAATGACAACTCTTTTTTATTAAGAGGCATTGTTGGTTTGTTTTCTAAGCCTAACTCAGGATAAGTATTGATATAATAACACAACGACGAAAACTTGCTGCTGTATGGAATTACAGGCGAGCCGCTTCCGCTACCTGAAAACATTGCTTGCCAGGACTCTAAATTGTAATCACTTGCAGCTTCAAAACTCTTGCCGTTATGGCAACCCGAAACGGCACAGTTTTTAGATATGATCCTGCCAATGTCTTTTGGGTAATCGCCATAATTCGCATAACCAACATCTTTTTTACAAGAAATTAATAGTACAAAGGAAAAATAAAACAGATATTTAAAATATGACAGCAATTAATTAATGATAATTTTTTTAGTGATCGTATTTGTTTGTGAGTGTTGGGTTAAACTTATTTTAGCAAAGTAAATTCCTTTACTAATGTTGTTCAATAAAAATGTTTGAGAGTTAGAATTTATGTCTAATTCTAATACTTGTTTGCCAAGTGTATTATACAACACCAATTTACCTGTTTCAAATTCTAATGCGTTAATATGAATATTTATTTGGTCGTCTGTTGGATTAGGGTACAAGCTTATATGTTCTGACAGTTTAATCAGATCGCTTTCAATTATTCCTACAAAAGGACTAAGCGATGAAAAAAAGCTAAGTCCACCTGAACCATTTCCAAAAAAAAGATCACGTTTCCCATCGTTGTTAACATCTTCAAAGCAAACAGTGGATTGCCCTCCTTCGTTTAAATTATTTGCATTTGCACTTATAAGATTGCAGGAATTAGTTAGAATTGCTGGCACATCATAATACGCTAAGGTGCCGCTAATGTTACCAACTAACAATTTGGTATTTACTCCTTCATTAAAAAAATAGGGTACTGCATAGCCATCAATGCCGTATAAGTTTATATCACCTTTAACATCTACGCCGCCAAAAAAATTGGTCATTAAACTATATGCAGGAACGCTTAATGTTCCTACGTTTTTATAATAGGCTATCCTTCCGTTTTTTGTACCTATCATCAGATCCAGTTTTCCATCTTTATCAATGTCAAACAATTGTGGGGCAGCTGCGGCCGAAAGTGTTGTAAATGAAAAGGAGTTAGCTTGAAATAAGCTGAAGTTACAAACGTTACCACTGCCTGCGGTATTTACTAACCAATGAATTTGTCCGCTGGATGTTCCAATGCAAATATCTACATCACCATCATTATCAATGTCGCCAACTGTTGGCATAACATTGTTTAAACTTTTGGTACTAACAGCAGCATAATCTCTGGTTATTAGTGAAAAGGATGGCTGTGATAGAGTGCCAACATTTTCATACAATGCAAGCTGCGCTTTTAAACTGGTTGTGTTATAATAACCATAAGTGCCAATTAGCAGATCTTTTTTTCCGTCGGCATTATGATCAAAAATTACAGGAAAAGAGTTTTGTCCAACTTCTATCATTTCATCCTGTAAAAAATTCTTTTTCACAAATTGAAAATTTACTGTGTTTGTTAGGCTGGCATTTTTATAATACCAAACACTTGAAGTGTTTTCGCTGCCAAACGCATTGGGGGTTGCCACAAGATCTTTTTTTCCGTCACCATCACAATCTACATAATAGGTGCAAGGAAAATTATTCATTTTTATTTGAAGCGTGCTGCTTTTGTTTGGATAGTTGGGGTATAGTTTTGTTGTATCAGAAATTACAGCGTTAGTTATTGAGCCTGTGTTTGATGCAAACTGAACAGTATTACAGGCAATATCGCCCATAACCAGATCCTGCAGATTATCACCATTTGCATCAAGGCACATTAAGCAGGAACCGGCATGTCTATCTTGTTTGCCTGTAGGAGGAAAGAACTGATCTTTAATTGGCTTTAACGGGCATTGATTCATAGCAACCAAGCAACTTTGTTCTGTTACTTTGCCCCAACAAGCGTCTTGCAATTGATACACTAAACTATCACAATTATAACCTTTTTCTACACTCATATTTTTGTGATACTCAATGTAAAATCCGCCAGGGCTAAATGTTAGAATATCAATATCACCGTCAGCATCAATATCTGCAAAGCCCGGTACGCCTATGGTGCTGGCATAAAGCGGTGTAACTTGCGCAGGGCCTAATGGATTAAAATCTGAGTAGATTATTGCTTTTTCTAAGGCAAAACTTATCCCAAGTGTAGGAGTGCTAATATTTTTATAAACTTTTATCCCTCCGTTAACAGAACATAAAAGATCTTCTTTACCATCACAATTATAATCCAAGCAAACACCCCAATTTGCAGTTGAAGGAAAATTGTAACTTAATTCCGGGGCGACTGTATATTTTATTTGCCCGGCAGGTCCCGTGTTTATAAAGCAACGAAAACGCCCAACCGAAAATTGATTTATTTTATCAAAAACGACTAAATCTTTTTTTCCATCAAAATTTAGATCGATGTTTGAGACGTTAGAATAATTTATACCATTAGCCCATGGCATTTTTAAAACATAACCATTTTCGCGAACGGTAATTGTATCTCTGGCAACTAATAATTGCGCAGAAGCAGTATTTGCAAGTAGTGCAAGAAAAAATAGAAAAACAGGTTTTAACATATACTTACAAAAATATGCAAAAAAAGCCCTAAAAACGAAAGGTTAATTTACCATTTAACAATAAAAACAATCCAGTTACAATAGTGTTTTAATTATTGGCTTATTTTTAGTAATTTAAAGCTTGATTTTTGTAATTAATTGAGAAGGTTTTTTTTCATACTTATTTGTTTTTTATCAATAAAAGCATCTGCCACACATATTGTTGGCGGAGAGATGGTTTATGATAATCTTGGAGGTGGAAATTACCGTATTACTTTAAAAGTTTACAGAGATTGTATTAACGGATTAGCGCCTTTTGATGGGGCAGGTATTAACGCCGCCACTGCTTACATAACTGTTTATGATAATGCGCAGAATGAAATTGGCGTGTTTGATATTGGAGCTCCAATTATTACTATTGTACCTCCGGCAATTAACAACCCTTGTATTATCACGCCAAACACGGTATGCGTTGAGCAAGGGTTATACACCTATACACTCAGTCTACCTCCTAAAGCAGGAGGATACTATGTTGTTTACCAAAGATGTTGTCGAAACGGTACAATTTTAAATATTGTTACGCCGGGGTTAGTAGGTTCAACATACTATACGCACATTCCCGGACCGGAAATTGTTGTTGTAAATAATTCGCCTAGATTTTCGAATCTACCTCCTATTTTTGTTTGCAACGGATTAAAATTTACATTTAATCATTCTGCTACCGATCCGGACGGTGATCAGTTAGTATATTCAATATGTTCTCCTTTTCAAGGGCTTGATGGATGTTGTCCGTCCTTAAATACCGGCGCGCCAAGCACGGGCAGTAGTTGTCCTTCTCCGCCTGCACAATGTCCAACAGCCGCGCCTCCTCCTCCGTATTCTCCTATTATTTTTTCATCACCTTATACATCAGCTTATCCCATTGCCAGTAACCCGGCATTTTCGATTAATCCTTCAACTGGTATTTTAGTTGGAACTCCGACGATGAATGGGCAATGGGTATTTGGTATTTGTGTGCAGGAGTTTAGAGGCAATCAATTAATTGATACTCATTATCGTGATTTTCAAATAAATGTTGTTACGTGCAGTGTGACGGTAATTAGTTTAATTCAAAATCAAGCTTCAAAATGCCAAGGGAGTGCGTTTAATTTTGTAAATCAAAGTGTAGGCGGAACAACATTTTCGTGGGATTTTGGCGATCCAACTTCAACCGCAGACACCTCTAATCTTGTAAATCCAAATTATACATACCCCGATACCGGATCTTACGTTGTTACTTTAATTGCTAATCCGGGTAAGCCTTGCGCAGACACTTCAAAAAAATTATTTTATGTTTACCCGCCATTAAAAATAAATTTTCCTCCAAATCAAAAACAATGTTTAAAAGGAAATGCTTTTAGCTTTAGTGCAACCGGGGTATACCTGCCGCAAGCAACCTTTAATTGGAATTTTTCAGCCGCAGCAACTCCGAGTACATCCACATTACAAGCGCCTACAAATATTGTTTATAGTAATCCCGGAAAATATTTCGTAAAACTTGTTGCTAAACAACTCTCTTGCATAGATTCTTTTATTGATAGCATAAGAGTGATAGGAAGGCCGAAAGCAAAAATAAACAACCTACCAAATAGCTTGTGCGATCCAGCTACCGTTGCGTTCAGTAACGGCAGCAGTAGCGAGTTGCCTTTGACCTATTTCTGGCAATTTAGTAACGGTAATACTTCTACCGCTTATGAACCGGTTCAGATCTTTACACCGCCCGGTGTGTATGGCGCAACTTTAACAGCTTCAACCAGCAGCATCTGTGTAGATACGAGTGTAGTGTCTGTAAAAAATGTTACTGTTCATCCATCTCCACTTGCAGGCTTTAGCTTTTCTCCTCAGGTCACGTCTATTTTTGACCCTGAAATTACTATAAACAATTTGGCATCCTGGGATGTGGTTAGTTGGAGTTATTTGTTTGGAGATGGTAGCGGCTCTTTATTTCCTTATGAAAAACATGTTTATCAAGAATACGGTAATTATATTATTAAACAAACCGTTACAAATGCTTTTGGTTGCAGCGATACCATCTCGCAATTGGTGAGGATCCTGCCTGAATATAGATTTTGGATACCAAATGCTTTTACTCCAGATGAAAATCTATTGAATGATTATTTTATGCCAATAGCCATTGGCGTAATAAACTATGAGTTTGAGATATTTAACAGATGGGGCGAAAAATTATTCAGCACCAAAAATCCAAAGCAAGGTTGGAATGGTTATTTTAAAGGAGAAGAGTGTAAGCAAGATGTTTATGTTTGGCGTATTACATTTAAAAATGTAGT
>JALHPG010000048.1 GCA_022842625.1 Bacteroidia bacterium
GTCATACAAGTATCGGTGGTTATGACATTATGTTCTCAGTGAAGAAGGACAATGAATGGACAGCACCAAAGAATATGGGTTTGCCATTGAATACAACAGAAGATGATCGTTATTATGTTATCAACTCAAAAGGTGATAGAGGTTATTTTAGTAGTAACAGATCTTCATCCGGAGGAAAAGGTAAAAATGACATCTATACTGTTGAACCCGGCATTTTAGGAGAAAAACCTGTTATTGCTTTATTAAAAGGAACGGTATATGGTAACGACCAACCATTAGAAGCAAAAGTTGAAATTATAAGAAGCATTAAAAAAGATCAATTTACAAAAGAAGAACTAGAAATATTATCTGCAAATGAAATTGGCAGTGATGGAAACTTAATAATTGGAACCTATTTTTCGAATTCAAAAACCGGAAAATATTTAACAACCTTAAATCCAGGCGCAATATATAAGATAAAAGTTTCGGCAGAAAACTACGAGTCGATTGAAGAAGAAGTAGATATTTTAAATTTAAAAATATATCAGGAAACAACTAAAGATTTTTATTTGGTTAGCACACAATCTCTGGCAATTACACCAACCGTTGCAGTAGTTACGCCTACTGTTGCAGAAACGCCAACCGTAGCTGTTGTTACACCTACTGTAGCAGAAACTCCAACCGTGGCAGTTAAAACCGATCCTTGCTCTGATAAAATATTGCCTGATTTTGGTCCGCTAAAAGGTAAATCATTAAACGACATAACTTATTATAAGCAACTTCTTGAAATGGCCGGCGACTATTGTTCAGGTAGTTTAATTTTTAAAGTACAAATAGGTGCTTATAGAAAACCTGAAAATTTTAAATATCCCAACTTACAAACTTTTGGAAAAGCAGAGGTTGTAAATTATCCGGATGGTATTACACGCTTTACACAAAAAGAATTTAAAACCATAAAAGAAGCAGAAGTACAAAGGCAAAAAGCAATAGCAAAAGGACAAACCGATGCTTGGATAGTTGCTTTTGTAGATGGTAAGCGTTACACCCTTGAAGATCTGATAATGCTGGATTTTTTAGGAAAGGCGATAAACTAGATTTTACTTTTCACAAAGTTGATTTGCTTTTTTACTGAGACCCAGTCGAAAATTTAGGTTAACCGAAAAAGCATATCTGTCTCTTATCTGAATTCCATTATAATATTGATAAATTGGTAATTCATATAAAAAAGCAAGGTTATATTTTTGTTTAACAGTGTAACTAATTTGCGGAACAAAAAGCAACCTATATCCTCCTGAAGAATTAACTCGCAGTCCATAACGATAAGCGTAGGTTCTTAGCTCATTTCTAACTTGTGCTATTGCACTAATTTTTTTAAAGGTTTTACTAAAAAACAAACCGGTTATAAATGAATTGCCTTCTCTATATTTTTTAGTATTTTCTGTATTTATAATTAAAGCATTTATCATAAAAATATTTATCTCAGCGTCATCAAACTCTTTAAATAAAAAAGATTGAAGAGATAAACCATAACCTCCATTACTCGGTTGAACATCTTGAGCCAATTCAACGCCGTCTATAACTTGCGGTATTTTAGACCACGGTAAGCGAACACCTAATCCCATGGTAAATTCAAAATCTTTAATGCTATCTTTATAAATATTGTATCGTCCGGTAAACGTTGCAGAAGATCCACCTTTCCCCTCTAGTATATATTTTGTATCATTTAATTTAAAATTTTGTGTGCGATTTATATAATAACCAGCTTCAACCTCTGCTGTAAAACGTTTAGTAATGCCATACCCCACCTGTAATCCTAAAAAATTGTTATTGGCATTTTCTACGAATTTAAAATCAGAATTGTGATCATTTTCCATATAACCGGCAGAATAAGCGTGCTTATAAAATGAATTAATCTGCAAGGTGTATTTTGGTAAAGTTCCTTGATTGGTATTTCCACCAATGGGACTATGACCGCCACAACATTGAGAGAAAATATAATTATAGTGAAAATTAAAAATTAAAAAGATAAATAATATCCGTTTCATTATTTGATCTTAATAAACATAAATAAAAATTGATTTTGCTTCAGAATTATCGTTTTTATCTTTAACTGTGCATATAATCTCATGATTACCCGCGCAACAACTGCCTGCACCAAATAAAACGGTATTACCTGTTCCGAAAATATCACCCGATGTACATGACCACGCAAATGAACCCTCACCTGTAATTTGTGCCCTTATACTTGTAACATCACCTTGTTTTAAGCTGTCCTTATCTGCTTTTAATTGATTAAATGTAAAAAGTTTCGCTCCATCATTTGAAGGTTTAGAGTTTTCCTTTTTACAGGCAAATGCAAAAAGCCCCAAAACAAATATTAAAATTAATAGCCTTTTCATAAGTTAAATATAGATTATTTTCTTGCACACAAAACGTACCACAAACTGTTAAAAGCAAAATTTATTTTGATTTTAACAAATAAAATTTTGATCTTCACAATAATGGAACGGTTTATGTTACTTGATTATGTTCCTCTATTTAAAAAATTTAAATTTATATAAATGAGACTTAATTTAAATATATTATTTTGCTTTATCTGCATTGTTAGCCTTGGCCAGTCTCCATCAAGGCACGCATCGCCAATACCCGGATTTGAAATCTACAATCTTTGTTACGGCTCGGTAACAACCATAAATAATACATCAGCCTATTCTGATAGTTATACTTGGAATATTTACGATACAACATCATTAACGCCCATTCTCACTACAACTAACACAAGCATTACCGGCGGATACATATTCCCGCATAAAGGAACATTTACAGTTGAATTGATCTGTTATAATGGGCATACTGGCATTTTTTCAAAAGAAGTTAGTGTGAACACGATCACATCAGCAAAATTTGATTATAGTTCTTGTGAGGGTAAGTTTACCAATTTAAGCACTTGTTGTTCTTCTTATTATTGGGATTTTGGCGATGGGCAAACTTCAACAAAACACTCACCCGTTCATTATTATACCATACCGGGAAATTATAATGTAAAGCTGGTTGTAAAAAGTGGCAATATTAAAGATTCAATAACAAAACAAGTTCAAGGCATCTCAAATATTTTATCCGGTAAATTTGAAACGCGCATCGAAAAAGACTCTGTTTTTTTTACTGCTGCAGATAGCACAGGTTGGCTTGGCGGAACGCCTGAATTTAAATGGATTTATGGGGATGGTAAATCCGATTATCTTTTTGGTTTTTATGGCTTAAACGCAAAACATAAATATTTATTTAAAGACAGCACCTATGTAACTTTTTTGCTTGTAAGAAACGGATGCTTCTCTGCCTATTCTCAAAAAATGGTTGTAATAGACGGACCCGATGTCATTACTCCCGGAACCCAAATATTCCCCAATCCATTGTTAAATGATGTTTTACAAATAACGAGTGAGCGAAAAGATGAAATAACTGATATAAAATTATTCAACTCAATGGGGCAACTCGTAAATATTAAGACAACAAAAAAATCGCAAGGTTATGATATTAATCTTAATACTTTACCCCAAGGCACTTATAATCTAAAGCTTTATTTTGGAGATGAAGTAATAAGTAAGACCATAGTAAAACCTTAATGCATAAAAAATGCTTTCTCTGGCAAAGTGCTTAAATTTGAAAGAGATTGTTTACACGAAGTCACATATGCATTGTATTTTATTTGTTGACTTTGTTATGCTTTGATCAAAAAACCCTTAATTCTCAAAATCCCAATCGCCATCCTGCAACATCTGTAAATTATCCCGATGGTATTACACGCTTTACACAAAAAGAATTTAAAACCATAAAAGAAGCAGAAGTACAAAGGCAAAAAGCAATTGTAAAAGGACAAACCGATGTTTGGATAGTTGCTTTTGTTGATGGCAAACGCTACACCCTTGAAGATCTGATAATGCTGGATTTTTTAGGAAAAGCGATCAACTAGATTTTTTATATTTAATTAATAAATCTTTTAACTAAAATAATACCATTACAATTTTAAAACCTTAAATACCTTCTCCTGATTTTCCGCACCGGTAGCTTTTAAAATATAAATACCGGTGGGGTAATTTGAAAGATCTATTTTTGTTTTTGAACTATTAATATCCTGCACATTAATGATCAAACTTCCTGTTATATCATATACTTTAATGTTTTTTAAAGTATGTGTGCCGGATGAAATCACGTAGTCTGAAGAGCCGGATTGACCTAAACTAAATACTTCATTGGATTGTTTTGTCAGATCATTTAAACCCACACTTATGCAAGACGTGGTATGTGAATATACGCTACTTGAATAAGTTGGAATTGTAATATTAGAGAAGAACATAGAAAACAGAGAACTCGTTTGGGTAATAGGTGCAACTAAAGAATCAACCAATGCTAAGTTTGCAAAAGAAGGCAAGGTTGCTGTGCTAGTACAATTTAAAACACCAAAATTATTACTTTTTGAAATAACTAAATTAGCATTTTCTCGATAAGCAAAATACACATGATTGCTACTTGCTGAAACTTTAAAATCTCTATTTGGGTTATGCGCCGCGCCGGTGCCTGTTATTGCAATAGGCAGGTAACTTACAGTTTGCAAAGCAGTAAAATTATCATTTACCGAACTCAAAATAGGAACACAGGTGGTAGAACCGGTAACGTTATAAATGGCAGAATAAAGTGCGCCACTTTTATAAGCAATGTGCGACACAAAATGATTATTTATCTGTCTTGTATAGGCTGTAAAACTAGTTAAACTAGTGTCAGTTTTTACATAGGTATAGGTATTATTATTTCTAAATAATGCGAAAATTGTACTGCCAACAGAATCAACATCTGTTCCATAATCGGGGTCAAGATCAAATGGCAATTGCTTTTTAAGAATGTGCATGCCGGTATTTGCCATTGTTACCACGTTGGTAATTTTAATAAAAAACATTAGGTTGGTTACAGAGGTTCGACCGTATAAAATAACACTATTTGGTCCAGCCTTTGTAATGCGAGCAGCACCTATTGAACCAATGTTCGTTGGCGTAATTATGCTCATTGCTGAAATAGTGTTGCCGGTTATAGCATTTGTTGTGTAAAGGGTTTGTTGAAAAGTAGAAGGATTGCATGCGAGTTTTACAACTAGTCCGTTATCTAAAGCAATTAACTTATCTGATTTATTTTGTGGATTTGGTGGGCATGGGCTATAGGCATAATCAGCGCTAATAGCACCGTTTAATGTATCAAGTGACAGGAAAGCTCCACTTCCACCGGTATTCGCAACACTAATTTTACCGGCATTTGCAGTGAAAAAATAATTACCCCCACCTGCTGCTGAAAAACTATACTTTTTAGACCACAAAATGTTTCCATTAAGATCTTTTTTTACAACACAATATTTCAATGCTGAGTCGTAATTGAGAAGATACAATCTATTCTTATAGACCATCATATCTGCATAGGCTGCGTCATAAGTTTTTTGAAATGACTGTGCTTGTGATAACAAGGAAATAAAAAATGCGGCAACAAATAAAATACGTTTCATAGGCTTAAATTATGAAGTAAAAGTAACAAACACAGTGCCGAAATTTGTTAAAATGAAGCTTATGTGAATCACTTATTAAATAAACATTTTTGTATTCAAATAAGGATATTAACTGAATTATTGGTCTTTTTAAACTAAAACCAAAAAATGAAAAAATTTAGAAATTATTTTTCTGTTGGTGGTCCTCTAAGGGTAAACGTATATTTTGGAGACACAATTGCATTAAACACAATTAATAAAACAATTGTATTAAGCATTTGACTAAATACAACAATTTTATATTTAGCAGTTGGTGATTGTGATGATGACGAAAACACATAATCACATATGGCACAATGATGCTCAGATCTGCAATAGTGAGTATCTTTTATTACACAAAGATCTTCATTAAAATGTTCAATATCATGTATCGCCTTCTCTCCTATCGGAAAAAAGATCGATAATAAAACAAACAAGGAAAGATATTTGCGAATTATTTTCATTTTTTAATTAAGCAGTATATCTTAATTAATTTTTATTTTAAAAGGAACTGACACATCTACATCTCCGGGAGCATAGGTACCATTTTTTGTGCCGGGCTGATGTTTTAATTCAATAGTTAACTCCTTTTTAGTTGTAGTCATTGCACCCGTCATCCATTCTGTTAGTAAACCAAGTGGTCTTGGTGTTGTTGCACCATCAGAATCTTTGTACATAATAGTTAAATTGGTACCACTAATTGTAACAGAAGCATTTGGCAAAGCTGAAGGCGTTTGTTGATTAAAAAAGAACATATGATCAGCTGCTTCTTCTAACACTTCATTACTGATAGTATCAACAGGACTTTTAGATTCATCTAACAAAAAAAGATTAACTGTATAATTTTTACTTGCTAATAAATTTATTACAGAATCTGTTTGGGCAGAAGTTGTTGTTGTTCCAGGACCATAAAAACCTGCAATACCACCATCACCATCGGGATCTTTAAAAAAGTAAGTAGCGGTAGTTGTACCGTTATTGATCATAACCTTCATAGTTGTTATTACCTCTTGTGCATTTGGCGGAGGGTTTCCGGTGGTTGTTGGGGTTGGCGTTGGATCAGGATCTTTATCCTTTTTTTTACACGATACCGCTACTAAGGCCACTGCTACAGCAGCACTTAGAATCATTTTTGTTGTTGTTTTCATTTGTTTTTGTTTTTCATATTTATTTATTTGTTTTTATTTTATTCTTGTTATATAATGTAAATGGCATTCGTAAACGAAAAGTTATATTCGTTCCTACTGCATCGTTATAATATCTAAAACGGTCTAAATAATCTCTATAAATAGTATTTAATCCATTTGTAACCGATAGCGTAAAAATTAAAGGTTGGCGTTTCAGTAGTAGTGTAGTACTTAAATTACCACCAACTAAAAAATATCTTTCGGGAGGGGGCGCAAAATCTGAATTTGCCGGCACACGTATTTGTTTGTTCACTGCTTGAGTAACTATCTCCAGGTAACTATCTTTAATATATTTTTTATCTTTAAAAGAATAACCAATCGTTCCTTCTATTCTATCTGCAGGCATATAAATTAATGGTTGTTTATCATCTAGGTTATAACCCCTAACCACCATACCCCGTAATTTTGAATACAAATTAAATGGAAAGTTATATTTTACAGATCCATCCATGCCAAAAATATTGGCATTATTTTGTTTGTAATAAAAAACAGGAAAAGCCCCTCGAATCGTTAGTTCGGGTCTGTCTCCCGGAAAGTAATAAATGAAGTTATTAAAATAGTAATTGTAAATAGTGAATTCAGTTTCAATCTTCTTATAATTTAGTTGCGTGTTGCTAATAACATTAAACGAACTTTCTGCTTTTAAATTTTTATCGCCTCGCTCAATTGAAGCTGTGCCGTGGTGCAGACCATTTGTATAAAGTTCATTTACAGATGGAGAGCGCCAGCCATTAGCAGCAAAAAAACTAGTTTTTAAATTTGTTAGTGGTTTATAAATAAATCCTGTATTAAAACTAAAGCCCTTAAACGCATTATGGTAACGTACAAATTCATTCAATTCCAATACATAAGGTGTAATATATCTTTCATCATATCTTGCGCCAATTTCAAATTCTATTTTTGGTAATACATATTTTTCTAATGCAAAAACACCCCAAGTGCCACTAAAAAAACCGGGCAGTAAATACCTTCCTGTAAATGCATTTTCTTGATACATTCCTTGCGCTCCAAATTTTCCACTAAAACGATTAATGTAATCATGCTCCCACAACACTTCGCCGTAGTGAGTAGTTAATCTAAAATCAAAATCCGGTAAGTTAAGTTGGGCTAATTGATTGTTACGAGGTTTGTGCTTATCATACTCTTGACGTTTATTATATTGATAAGCATAATTGGCATATAATCTAGATCGCAAACCTGTGTGAAAATGAAAATTAAATTTTAATAATTCGTGTTCAGATACTTGTTTTGGCCTGTCTATTTCGTAACTAAAAGTGGCTAAAGAATCTGCCGGTTTTGAGCGATTAAATGCCGCTTGCAAGTCAGTTAAATTACCAATATGTGCACTTGAAAAAATACCGATCACTGAATTAAACTGACTGTAAAATATTTCGGCATTAAATTTTTTGCCGTGATACGCTAATGCATATGAGAAATTTTTTTCTTCAATGCCGGTGTTTTTTAAATAATAAGTTGGGGTTTTCATACTACCACCCTGCTTAAGCGTTCCTTGCACTCGCCAACTTAGACCTTTTATTTTATCAAAATGACCTTGCAATTGTCCGGATGCAATTCCGGATCTACCATTAGTTGCACCAACAGAATTAAACTCACCTGTTATAGATGCTGAATCTGGCAGCGGCCCCGGTTCTATTAAAATAACACCTGCAATAGCATCGCTGCCATAGCGAACGGTAGAAGCGCCGCGGATAACAGTAATTTTTTGTGCAATAAACGGATCTATTTCCGGCGCATGTTCGTTACCCCAATTTTGACCCTCTTGCCTAATACCGTTATTTAAAGTCATTATACGATAACCTTGCATTCCGTTTATCATAGGTTTGCTTATGGTTGCCCCATTATTAAATGTAGTAACACCGTTTAAACCTTTCAGCACTTCCCCTAAGGGTAAACCTTTACTTTTATCAAGTTCTTTTTTATTTAGCGTTTCAATTGCTTGGGGCAAAACCTCATCTGCTTTCTTTTCTACAATTTCAATATCTTTTAACTGATTAAAGGTATGTGGCAGATTAAAAATAACTTTTTTAGACTTCATTAGATCAACTAAAAAGATCGTGTCTTTGCATCCTACATGCTGAATTAAAATTTTGTAACTGCCTTTGCACAAATGATCAAAAGTGAATTCTCCCTTTTCGTTAGTTTGAATTATTTTTTCGGGCGATAGCAATTTTACAACAGCAAAACCCAAGTGCTCGCTGTTATCTTCATCTCTTACTATTCCTTTTAATTGAAGATCGCAATTTTGCGAACGAAAAATTAAACTCAGAAATAGTAGTATAAATACTAATATTTGTTTATTGATAAACATTAAAATCAATGCAATGCATTGCAAAAAATAAATTGTTTTAAAAAAAGAAAATTAAGCCGAAAAATTACTGGCTAATTGGTGGGGCGCGCAATAAGGATATTGCGTAAGAAATAGTTGAAAATTTAAAAGCAGAAACTTCTGTAGAAATAGAATTTTGCGGCTTTAGAGGAATAAAATTATTTACGAATTTAAAAATGTTGAAGTAAACAGGTTTATTGTATTCGTCATAATCACAATCATCAGCTGATTGGGAAGATTGTAACTTAGTTTCTGCATCAAAAGAGATGGATGAATGATCATGATGAAGCAAATCATGAATGTAAACTTTAGGAGTTGCAACCCAAAGCGCCATAAGCACTAAAAAAGTAGATACAACTATTTTAAAAAATTTACTCTTGATCATTTCAATTATAAAAGTAGTACAATTCTTCTTAATCTCTAAAAATTTAACAAATCAGCAGTTTATTAGTCCTTTTTATCAAAAAAACTACTTTTTCTTGCCAATTTGAGCTCTTTCTTTAGACATATCGGCTAAACGTTTTTGAAAATTAGAAACCTTAACAGGCTTTTTCATGTTCGCTTCCAATTCTGCTCTGATCTTATCATCACTTATGATTTTTTTCATGATCCAGTTTTGTAAGAATGTAAACATGTTAGCTAAAAAGTAATACCAGCTTAAACCGGCAGCATAATCATTCATTACCGCTAAAAAGATAACCGGCATAAAATACATCATAAATTTCATACCCGGCATTTGGTTATTTTGCTGAGGCATCATGCTACTATTCATGTATGTGTATACCAATGTACTAACAAACATTAATAAAGCGAATAAACTCACGTGATCGCCGTATGCCCAATTAACAAAAGGTACGTAACCAAAATTCCAGATCGTATCAAAAGTACTTAAGTCATCGGCCCATAAAAAACCTTTCTGACGTAATTCAATCGCCGCCGGAATGTAAGCGAACAAGGCAATTAAAATAGGGAATTGTAATAATAACGGGAAACAACCCGACAATGGATTAACACCCGCTTTTCGATACAAGGCCATTTGCTCTTGTTGTTTTTTCATCGGGTCCGGATTTTTTTCAAACTTAGCTGTTAAGGCATCCGTTTCAGGCTTCAACACGCGCATACGTGCGCCACTCATGTATGTTTTATAAGCAATAGGTAATAAAACAATTTTAACTATTAAGGTTAAAATTAAAATTACAATACCCATATTCATAAAACCTAATGCGTCGAATAAAGGAATAACCATCCATTTATTGATGTAGCTAAAAATGCTCCATCCTGTTGGAACGATGTATTCCATTTCGTTACCACACTCTTTTAAAAATTTGTAATCGTTTGGTCCGAAATAAAATTTAAAACCAAATTTTTCGTTAGGTAAATGAGCGTAAGGAATTCCTAATTCACTTGCTACAACTTTAACAGTGGTTTTTGAATTGGCACGTGGTGATGTTTTAACTAGACTTCCGCCTTTAGCAAAAACATTATCGGCAATAATAGATGAGTTAAAATATTGTTGTTTAAAGCTTATCCATTTTACATCTACCTCGTTAAACACATTGATCTCTTCAGCATCCTTCATTGGATTAATGTAATCAGGACCATTCTCA
This sequence comes from Bacteroidia bacterium, assembly GCA_022842625.1. GTDB lineage: Bacteria > Bacteroidota > Bacteroidia > B-17B0 > Aurantibacillaceae > Aurantibacillus. The sequence continues at coordinate 10,684 of JALHPG010000048.1, forward strand.
ACTTGCTTGAAATAAACAGTTGCAGTTTGTTTTTCTTTTTTAATATATTTTTCCTGACTTTGGAAAAGCATACCCCAGTTAAGTTGTAATTGATCTTCTGTTTGAGAGATGATCTTTTCCATGCCAACAAAACGAATTTCAGAATTAACTAGATAATCATTTGGTTTTAATGAATAAGAGATCTCGATATAACTTCCGGGTTTAGAGGTTTCTAATTTAAGATCGATGCCGGTAGAAGTTTGTTTTGCAGACTTAAAATAAAAACTATCGGTAGAAAACACACGAGAACGATCATACGCATTTAATTTTATAGCAAAGTTCAAAGAATCTCTATCAAATAAAACTAAAGGTTCTGTTTTACCTGAGCGGTGATATTTTTTTAATTCAACTTTTATAATTTGGGCCCCTTTATTTAAAACAGTGGCTTTAATATTTTCGTTCTCAATTATAAAGGTTTCTTCTTTACCAATGGTTGCAGGTGTAAAATCTCTGTATTGATCATTTAACAAAGCTGTTTTAGCAGAATCGCTTAAAGCAACGGTCGCCTTTAAAGTATCTCCCGAGGCAACAACTGCTACTTTTGCATCTTTTGCTCTTAAATCAGCTTCGGCTTTTTGTTGAACTAAGGCAATGGAGTCTTTTATTTCCTTATTACGAGCAATGGTTTCTTTTGTAGGTCCACTTATGTACATCCATAGCCCTAATATACCTGCAATAATTCCGAGTCCGATTAACGATTTTTTATCCACTATTTTATATTTTTAAAACGTGGCAAATTTAGCATTTTTTGAAAGATAACAACTAAGAATAAATCACAAAAGAAAGTAAAAGACACTTAAAACTTCTCTCCCTCCAGTTTAGCCACAACGGCACTGGCAACGGCATTACCAACCACGTTGGTGGCACTGCGGCCCATATCTAATAATTGATCTACTGCTAAAAGTAATAATAAGCCTTCTCCCGGTATCTTAAACATGCTTAACATGCCCGCAATAACCACCAAAGAGGCGCGAGGTACACCGGCCATCCCTTTGCTGGTAATTAATAAAATAAGCATCATTTTAATTTGGTCGGCCATGCCAATATCCATACCATAACTTTGCGCAATAAACACAGTTGCAAAGGTCATGTACATGATACTGCCATCTAAATTAAACGAATAACCTAAGGGCAACACAAAACTTACAATACGATTACTGATGCCGTGTTTCTCTAAAGCTTCAATTGTTTTAGGCATTGCACTTTCGCTACTGGCGGTACTAAACGCTAATAGAATTGGCTCTTTTATATCTCGCAATAATTTAAAATACTTTATTTTAAATAAATAACAGATCAATAGCAAAACTCCAAAAACAAAGAAAAGCAAGCCCCCAAAAAAGCAAAGAATAAGATATACATAGCCCCCTAAAACGTCTAGTCCTTGTTGGATGACGACTGCAGTAATGGCACCAAAAACGCCCAAAGGCGCAAAATTCATCACAAAATTGGTTACTTTAAACATTACATGGCTCAAACTATCAAAGGCTCTAATAATTGGTTTACCGTGTTCGCCAACACTTGCTGCAGCAATACCAAAAAATAGTGCAAATACAACTATTGGCAAAATATCATTGGCTGCCATTGAGCGCATGATACTTTCGGGAATAACGTGATCGATAAAATTACTAGATGTTTGTTTACTGATCTTAACGCCTGTTTCAACGTTGGCTTCCGGAAGATCGAGATGCATGACCTTGCCGGGCTCAAATAAATTTACAATAACTAAACCCAAAGCTAAAGCAATTAAGGTTGCCGAAGTAAAATACACAAGGGTTTTTAAGCCTATTCTGCCAACGCTTTTAAAATCGCCCACTTTAGCCACACCAATTACCAAAACAGCCAAAACCAAAGGCGCAATGATCATTTTAATAAGATGCAAAAAAATATCACTTAAAACAGAATAATTTGAGGCGATATTTTTTTTCGATTCCTTAAAACATTTTTCTTCATACTTAACAATTACTTTTTCAACCTGCTTTTTTATTTCAGGATTGGAAATAGAGCTAAGTGTACTTTTATCATACAAAAATTTATTTTTGGTTAAAGAAAAGTTTACGGCATAGCCAATAAACAAGCCAATTAACATTGCTATAATAATTAAACTTATTAATTTATTTTTTTTGAAATAATTCATCGTCAATTTTTTATAATACCTCTTGTAACGTTTCCATTTTCATGCCACGCGAACCCTTTATTAATATTGTGTTTTCTGACACGTTTAAATTTTTTAAAAAATTTAAACATTCCAAAGTAGTTTTAAATTTCTGAAACTGTTTTGTGTCTAACTTAAAAAACTCTTCGCCTACTAAAACTACATTTTGTAATTTTTTTTCTTCGAGCAAGTTAATAATTTTTTGGTGTTCAGCCTGACTATATTCTCCCAATTCGAACATATCGCCAAGTAGTAATAATTTTTTATCTGATTTATAGTTAGCAAAATTTTCGATCGCAGCGCTCATGCTATTTGGATTAGCATTGTACGCATCCAGCAAAACGGTATTACGGCTTGTTTTTACCAATTGAGAGCGATTCATATTTGGCAAATAATTTTCTAAGGCTTCGTTAATTAAAGCATCTTCAACCTTAAAATAATTACCCACGCAGGCCGCAGTTAAACAATTTATGAAATTATAAGACCCTACAATTTGGGTGTTTATTAATGGTAATTTATTCCAATCCTTTTCACCATAACGAGTAGTAAATTTCATACTAACCATTTCGGAAGTTGTGCAATCTTTACCGATAACATCATACAATTTTTTACAACCGTATGTAACTTTATCATTATCAAAAGCTAATTCATTTAAAACTTCATCATCGGCATTAATAAATACTTTGCCGTTTTTTGATCTGATATATTTATATAATTCGCTTTTACCTTTTTTAATTCCTTCTATTCCGCCAAAGCCTTCCATGTGGGCTTTTCCAATGTTTGTTATTAAACCAAAATCAGGTTCAGTAATTTCACATAATTCATTTATTTCGCCTTGATGGTTAGCCCCCATTTCTATAATTGCAAATTCGTGTTCAGGCTTAATGTTTAATAGGGTTAATGGAACGCCAATGTGATTATTTAAATTACCAATAGTGGCAAGAGTATTAAACTTCTTAGAGAGAACAGCATTAATAAGCTCTTTATTGGTTGTTTTTCCGTTACTGCCGGTAATGGCTAAAAATGGAATTTTAAATTGTCTGCGATGGTGAGTGGCTAATTGTTGCAATGCTTTTAAAACATCAGCTACCAAAACAATTTTAGCGTTGGTAACAAACTTTTCTTCATCAACCACAGCTAAGCTACATCCCGCATCTATTGCTTTTTGGGCAAATTCATTCGCATTAAAGTTCCCTCCTTTAAGTGCAAAAAAAACAGATCCTGCTTCTAACTTTCTGGTATCGGTGCAAACTTGTTGATTAGCCTTCAGATAAAAGCCATATAACTCTTCTATAGAAATGTATTTTGACATGGTACAAAATAAAAAACCCCCGAGTAGTTTACTCAGGGGTTTATAGTTTTTTTATTAACAATATTATTTACCTAATCCAACCGGGCTACCAACACGAGTCATAGCACAACGGAAACCTAACCAAGCATTTGCCTGACGTTGGTCTAAGTATCTACGAACACCTGGGTTTAAGAAATAAGCACGATCTCTCCAGCTACCACCTTTAAACACACGAGATTTATCGTTTACTAAAGATGTTTTAGCATATTCATACATCATCTTATCAGCTTTATCAGTGTAAGCATCTTCACCTTGTTCATAGAAAATACTAGAATTAACATCACCATCCATATAATTAATATAGTCAGCTGTTTTATAATTTCTGCGCTCATCTAAATTATCTGTAGAAACAGTGCTAGAAACTTCTCTCCATTGCACACGTCCAGGAATATCAGATTTACCTTCTTGAGTAGCATTATTATTACCGTTAATATCGTTGGTCATGATAGTTAAAACGCTATCAGTTACCTCAACAGTTTCACCGCTTACACCGTGACCTGAAGGATTATTAACTTTATGTTTGAATTTTTGATAAACAGGGCCATCAACGTTAGTTAAGATCTCGCCACCTAAACCACCAATTAAAGTAGTACTATCGCGTTTTTGAGTAGTAAATACATTACCACGGAAAGGACGGAACTCATCAGCATCTTGTAAAGTGTTAGGGCGATAAACGTCCATTACCCACTCAGAAACGTTACCAGCCATATTATATAAGCCGTAATCATTTGGCCAGTAGCTATAAACCGGAGCAGTAACGTCAGCATTATCATTTAAGAAACCTGCAGTACCCATGTAATCACCGGCACCACGTACAAAGTTAGCATTGATCTGCCCCATGTATTGATCTGTTGCATTACGCACACCGTGACCATTCCAAGGATAAATACGACGATCTGTGATACGCTCACCAATTGTGTTACCAATTAAACCGTAAGCAGCATATTCCCACTCAGCCTCTGTTGGTAAACGATACTTCGGTAAAAAGATACCATCTTCCATACGAACATCACGCTCAGGATTTTGCTCATCGAACGAAGGTAATTTTTGTTTTAACTGACCTTGCCATTTACCTGATAAATAAGCTTCAGTAGAAAAATAATCTTGATCAGAAGGACTTGGAACGTGCTCCAATAAACCTTCACGAATTAATATGAACTCGTTAACACGGTCAGTTCTCCAAGCACAAAAATCGTTAGCTTGTAACCAGTTTACACCAACTACAGGATAATCTCTGTATGCAGGGTGACGTAAATAATACTCAACGTATGGCTCATTATAAGCTAATTTTTCGCGCCAAACTAAAGTATCGGGCAATGCTTTATAATAAATGTCCGGAAAAGTTGGTCCAAATACACGACTTGTCCAAAATAAATACTCTAAATAAGAGAAATTACTTACCTCAGTTTCGTCCATATAAAATGAAGAGATCGTAACTCTACGAGAAACGTTATTCCATTCATAAGTAACATCTGTTTCTGTACGTCCCATAGAAAAAGTACCACCTTCAACTAGTACAAGGCCTGGTCCTGTTTCTTGTTCCTCATAAGGTGGCTTTTCAAAACCTCCGTTAGTAGGATCATTATAAGCCCATCCTGTTACAGGGGAGCGTTCTTGAGAACATGAAACCAAAATTGCTGCCATTACAAAGGCTAACGATTTACGGTTTTTTATCCATTTTATATTCATAGTCTTAACTATTGTTAACGCTATAACGTTATTTTATTTAAAAGGTTACAAAAATAATTAAAAAGATGGGCAACTAATTGTACGATACTTCTTACGCTTAGGCTTACATTCGAACTGAATTTGAAGTGAAATCTCGTGTGAACCGGCAGTGTTACCGCTTAATTTTGAGATAGTTACGTCATAACTGTATCCGAATTTAAAGTTAGCATTTTGAATACCCACCAAGGCAATTACAGCATCAGCATTTCTATACCATAAACCTGCCACAAAAGCTCCTTTAACGTAATATAGACCTAAATTAAGCTGACTGAATTTTTGTTGTTGCTGAAATAAGATATTTGGAGAAAGGTAACTTGCATTTCCTTTTTCTAAAGGAATAATTGCTCCGGCATGACCTGTAAATTTAGCAGGCAATTTTGATGTGCCTAATAAACCTTCATCAGGTTGATTAATATGATGAGCTGCAAAACCAAAGAAATAATATTTACTATAACCTAAAATACCTGCAGAAAAATCGGCATTACGCTTAGTTAAAGAAGGAACCGCTTCCTGTGTATTCCAAACAAAACCTCTTCTAGCATCAATCATATCGCCAAAATTTAATTTTGTTTTATCAAGAGATTTTTGAAGATACGTAGCTTGAATACCGAATTTTAGGGAGAACTCTCTGTTTATAACTGCCTGATAGGCATACAATAAACTAAAATTAGTTGTTTTTAAAGTTCCGCGAGCCTGATCATCTGTAGTAACTAATGCCCCAATACCGCCGGCTAAAGCGTCTAGGTGCATATCGTAAGAAGCTGAGTAAGTAACGTAAGTGCCCGATAGATTTGGCCATTGATTACGGTAGTTCAAACAAATTCTTGGGCATCTAGCGGTACCTGTAAACGCAGGGTTTAAGTACATCGGGTTTGCGTAGAATTGCGTAAATTGAGGATCCTGCGCTTTTAAGTCTAATAAAAACACCGAGAACACTAATAATGGTAACAGTATGCGTCTATTCATAAAAATTGTTAACCTAACCTATTCTACAAATATATAAAATCCTTTTTAATAACAAAAATAATTTAAAAACAATATTTTTAAAGGGTATACGTTTATATACTGTAATCAGTTAATTTTACCAAATATATGAATTTTCTTAGAAATAGTGTTTTTGCTGCAGTTTTTATTTTTTGCGGTTCTGGTTTTGGACAAAAAAAACTAGGCGAGGATCAAAATATCAACCAAAACACAAAAAAGAACTTCTCAAATATCATTTCGTCCTCTTTAACCGATTCTGTTTTATTAAAAATAGAATTAAAAAATGCTCATTACGAACTTTCAAAAAATAACCTGCCATTTTTTTTAGCATCCAAAACTACCCCCTATAATCAAAATGCTACTGCAAGTTTAATAATTAAAAAAATCGAAATTGTAACAGAGCAACATGCCGGCATCATTAAAAAACAGTTTTCGAAATTTCTAACACAAAACTTTGAAATTGTTTCTTCGCCTAGTTTATGTAAAAACGAAAACCTTAACCACCATAAAATTATTCCTTTTAGAATAAATAAATTAAACCAAGTTGAAGAATTGGTTGATTATTCTATTAACTGGCAAATTTCCACTGATAACTCAAGAAAACTAAGTAACTCTGCAACATTTAAAAACAATTCCATTCTAGCCACCGGAACATGGTTTAAAATTGGTGTAACAAAAACAGGATTTCACAAAATTGATAAAACTTTATTAACTCAAATAGGAGCAAATACAAGCAACTTAGATCCAAAAAATATTCGGATTTATGGTAATGGAGGAAAGATGCTTCCTGAGTTAAATTCTGCTTTTAGGTACGATGATCTTGAAGAAAACGCCATTCAAGTTATTGGCGAAAACGATGGTGTTTTTGATAATACCGATTATATTTTATTCTATGCCCAAGATGCAAACGGTTGGGAAAAAACTAACTCAACATCTGGTTTAAAATTCAAAGTAAATAAGAATTTGTACAGCGATACAAGTTTTTATTTTATCAATATTGACCTAGGTCCCGGAAAACGGGTAGCCTCTCCCCCGGCAACAGGCTTAACAGCAAACGTTACTAGCAATTCCTACGACTATTACGCCTATTCAGAAAAAAACTTAACCAATTTCGTGAAAAGTGGCAGGCAGTTTTATGGAGAATACTTTGATATTACAAATACCTATGGTTTTAATTTTACTGATGGTAATTATGTTGTGGGCGATACAATTATTTCTGAAACAACAATGGCCGGACGAGGCATTAGCGGTGGCACCTATTTAGTTAATGGTGCCGGATTAAATTACACCTTAAGCACTTTGCCAATTAACATAAATAATTATTTATCGGACTATGCCGATGTTCAAACAAAAAGCGGTAAAGGTCTATTAAATGATCCTAATTCAATTAATATTTCTATTTCTAAACAAACACCTAACTGCATTTCATGGTTAGATAAGCTAACGATAAATACAAGAAGGCAATTGAATATTACCTCAAAACAATTTCAGTTCAGAGATACCAGAATTTCGGCACCCGGAAAAATCTGTACTTTTAACTTAACAAATCCATTAAATACTACTCCAACCATTTGGAATGTTACTGACCCACTTAATCCTTATGCACAAGCGTATTCAAGTTCCGGTAACGCAATTGATTTTACTGCAAATGCCGATTCTTTAAATGTTTATGCCGTATTACCAGGTACAGATCAATATATACCAACTTTTATTACAAAAGTTGTAAACCAAAACCTTCATAATGTTCAGCAGGCTGATTATGTTCTTATTACCCACCCCTTATTTATCCCTCAGGCTCAACGTTTAGCAAACCTGCACCAACAAAACGAAGGTTTGTCTTATGTTATTGCCACAACAGATCAGATCTATAACGAGTTTAGCAGCGGCAGGCAAGATATTTCGGGTATAAGAGATTTTATACGAATGATTTACAGCCGAAATATCGGCACAGGAAAACAAGTGAAATACGTTGCCCTGGTTGGTGATGGTTCGTATGATAATGTAAGCAGAAACATTTCAAACAACAGTAATTTTATTCCTACTTATCAAACAAGTAATTCTACATCTTTTTTAAGTAGTACTGCCTCTGATGATTTTTATGGCCTTATGGATGCCACTGAAGGAGCTAATGCAGAAGGTGCTGGTATTTTAGACATAGGCGTTGGTCGTTTAACTTGCAGAAATACGCAAGAGGTAAATAATGTGGTTAATAAAATAGAAAATTATTATAAGAAAGACCCTAATTTTAAAATTCAAGAAACTTCGCCCGAAAATTGCAATACAACAACCTCTTCGCCGCTTGGCGATTGGAGAAATTGGGCCGTTTTTTTAGCGGATGATGAAGATCAGTCAACTCATATGTCGCAGGCAGATCAATTATCTAATATTGTTCAGACTAATAATCCAAATATTAATATTGATAAGATCTATTTAGATGGCTATCAGCAATTTTCAACAGCCGGAGGACAAAGATATCCGGATGCGGCTGAAGATCTATTAAGACGTTTTAAAAAAGGAGCTTTAATTTTTAATTACACAGGCCATGGTGGCGAGGTGGGTATCACCGAAGAAAGGATCTTAGATGTTCCAACAATCAACGCCTTAGATAATTTTAATAAACTTCCACTGTTTGTTACTGCCACTTGCGAATTTAGTCGTTACGATGATCCGGACAGGACCTCAGCTGGAGAATTTTGTCTATTAAATTCAAAAGGTGGCGCTGTTGCTTTGCTAACTACTTGCCGTTTAGCTTTTTCATCTACCAATTTTGTTCTAAACACTAATCTTTATAATTTTTTGTTTAAAAAATTACCAAATGGTAAAATGCCTACACTAGGCGATATTATTCAAGAAACTAAAGCTTCATTAACACAATCTATTTATTACGCTAACTTTCATCTTTTAGGAGATCCGGCTTTAACATTGGCGTATCCACAGCAAAAAGTTAAAACTTTAAAGATCAATAACAGTTTAGTTTCAATTAACAGTATTGATACTATTTCTGCACTTGCAAAAATAACTATTACAGGAGAAATTACAGATACAATTGGTAACAAACTAAGCAACTTTAATGGTATTGTTTACCCTACTGTTTTTGATAAAGAGCAAACAATTAATTGTTTATTAAATGATTTTGACTCATATTATGGTACCGCAGGTAATCCTTTTAACTTCAACCTTCAAAAAAATATTTTGTACCATGGTAAAGCCCAAGTTACAAATGGCGATTTTTCTTTTACCTTCATTGTTCCAAAAGATATCAGTTTCGCAATTGGTCCCGGAAAAATTAGTTATTATGCTACGAACGGATCTATAGATGCAGTTGGTTACACCAGAAATGTAAGAGTTGGAGGTGGCGCTAAAAATCCTGTAATTGACAATGACGGTCCGCAGTTAAGCATTTATATGAATGAAAAAGGTTTTGTAAATGGCGGTACTACTAATGAAAAACCAATATTATATGCTAATCTAACCGACTCAAGCGGAATTAACACTTTAGGATCGAGTATTGGGCATGATATTACAGTTGTTCTAGACCAAAACACCAGTAAACCTAAAATTTTAAACGATTATTATGAATCTAATTTAAACAGTTATCAAAGTGGTAAAGTAAGATATCCTTTTGAAACATTGCCGGAAGGAAATCACAGCTTAACTTTTAAAGCCTGGGATATTCAAAATAATTCGGGGGTGGTTAATATGGATTTTGTGGTGGCGCCAAGTGCTGAACTGGCTTTAAAACACGTTTTAAACTACCCAAATCCTTTTACCAGTAACACTAAATTTTACTTAGAACACAATCAAGCTTGCAATCCTTTAAAAATAACCATTCAAATATTCACTATTAGCGGCAAAGTTGTTAAAACAATTCAAAAAACAGTTACTTGCGAAGGATTTAGGCCTGAAGGGGTTGATTGGGACGGAAAAGATGAATATGGCGATAAACTTGCAAGAGGTGTTTATATCTATAAATTAGCCATTATTAACTCTGAAAACCAAAAAGCTGAAAAAACTGAAAAATTAGTTATACTAAATTAGTAAATTTACCGTTTACTTTTGTTTAAGGACTTTGTTAGATTTTGTGAATGAATAAAAATAGTTTTATAATAATAAGTAGTATCCTGTTAACCAAATCAATATTTGGCCAAATTAGCAGTACTCAAATTGGCGGTCAAACCATTAATCCAATTACAACAGCTGTTCCATTTTTATTAATTAGTCCTGATAGCAAGCAGGGAGCAATGGGCGATGTTGGGGCTGCAACAGATCCAGATATTAATTCAATTCATTGGAACGGAAGTAAATTGGCTTTTTCTGACAAGAAATTTGGTGTTGGTTTTACAGTAACACCTTGGTTAAGATTATTAGTGCCGGATATTAACCTTTATTATTTAGGTGGTTATGCCAAAATAAATAAAAGAACTGCGGTTGGTGGTTCATTACGTTATTTTACTTTAGGAAATATTGAACTAACCAATGCAACCGGACAAAAAACAGGGGATTTTAAACCCAACGAATTTGCGGTTGACCTTGCAGTTTCTCAAAAATTATCAGATAATTTTTCATTAGGTGTTGCTACCCGTTTTATCAATTCAAGTATTAGTAGAGTTTATTTTAATGGTAGCCAGGGCAATGCTGCAAGTACTGTTGCTGTTGACTTAAGTATGTTTTATAAAAGCAATAAATTTAAATTAGGAGATAAAAAAGCAGTATACACTGCCGGCTTAGCATTTACTAATATTGGTGCGAAAATAAAATATTCAAACGACCAAAACTTTATCCCAATGAACTTACGTTTGGGTAATGGTTTAAAAACTGAAATAGATGATTTTAATACTATTGGTTTTTATATTGATTTTAATAAACTTTTAGTACCTACTCCGCCAATTTATCAATACGAAAAGGATGCTAATGGCAATCCTACTTCGGTAATTGCAATCGATCCTGCAACAGGGGCTAGGATCATTGAAAAAGGAAAAAATCCAAACGTTCCGGTTGCACAAGGTATTTTACAATCCTTTGGCGATGCACCGGGCGGATTTAAAGAAGAATTACAGGAGGTAAATATTTGTACCGGATTAGAATATTGGTACAACAATACTTTCGCAATTAGATCCGGCTATTTTTATGAACCAAAAACAAAAGGTTCTCGTCAGTTTTTTACCGTAGGCATGGGCTTTAAATTTAAAGTTATCAATGTTGATGGATCTTACCTTATCCCTACTCTCCTAAATAATCCATTACAAAGAACTTGGAGAATAACCTTAAGCTTTAATTTTGACCCTGCGGTTAAAGAAAAAGACCCTACAACCGTTCAGCCTTAATCCCGTAGAACTTACCTTTTCACATTGCCTTGTGCATAATTGTCAGGTACATGAATGATTTATAGCCCTTTCATTTGTGATATTTGTGTTATGCGCGTATTAAAAATCTCATTACCCTTAGTTTGCTTATTTGTTTTATTTTCGTGTACAAACAACGAACAGGAGAAAGATAACAGAACCATTTTTAGTTATAACGAAATGGCCGGTATAACCTCTTTAGATCCTGCCGCCGCCATAAGCTTTGAAAACATCTGGCCGGTTAATCAGTTATTTAATGGCTTAGTGCAAATGGATGATCAGTTAAACGTTATTCCTTGCATTGCAAAAAAATATACTATTAGTGAAGACGGACTATCTTATACTTTCAATTTAAGAAGTGATGTGTATTTTCAAGATAATGTTTGCTTTGAAAACGGAAGAGGACGAAGAGTTGTTGCAAAAGATTTTGTTTACAGCTTTAACCGTTTATTTGATAGTAAAGTTAGTAGCGCAATTAGTTTACTAACCAATATTGACAGAAGCGAAAAAACCGAATACAAGGGCTTTCAATCGATTAACGACTCAACATTGGTTATTCGATTAAAAGAACCTTTCAGTGCTTTTATCAGCATTCTTACCATGAAATTTTTTAGTGTACTGCCCTTAGAAGCAATTGAATATTACAAACAAGATTTTAGAAGAAATCCTGTTGGTACCGGACCGTTTGCTTTTAAAATATGGGAAGAAGGTACTAAACTGATCTTGGTAAAAAACCCTAATTATTTTGAGCGCGACGAAAAAGGTTATCGCCTGCCATACTTAGACGCGGTATCAATTTCATTTGTAAAAGACAGAGAAACTGCTTTTATGGAATTATTGAATGGAAAGTTTGATATGTTAAGCGGAGCTGATGCTTTTAATATTAACGAAGTGTTAGATAAGGAAGGTGATCTTAGAGATGTTTATAAAAATAAATTTTATCTTCAGAAACAAAATTTTTTAAAAACAGATTACATCGGAATATTAATTGATGAAAACATTGAATCCGTAAAAACCTCTCCATTAAGATTAAAATCTATTCGTAAAGCAATAAATTATGCGTTTGACAGAGATAAACTAATTAAATATTTAAGAAATAACATTGGCTATGCTGCCAACGCAGGCTTTATTCCAAAAGGTATGAAAAGTTTTGATCCCGAAAAAGTAAAAGGTTATAACTACAATCCTGATTTTGCAAGAGAGCTTTTAAAAGAAGCCGGGTATCCCAACGGAAAAGGACTTCCGGAAATTACTTTGCACACTACAGATAATTATAAAGAACAAGTAGAGTTCATTCAATCTCAATTGGCAGAATGTAATATAAAACTTCAAATAAGTATTGAGAAGTCTTCGGTTTTACGTCAAGCTGTAAATAACTGCGAATATAATTTCTTTAAAAAATCTTGGGTGGGCGATTATGCAGATGAAGAAAATTTTATGACCTTATTTTACAGTAAAAACTTTTCGCCCCAAGGAGTAAATTATTTCCATTACAAGAATGAGAATTTTGATGCCGCGTTTGAAAAAGCACAACACGAAACTAATGAAGCAAAAAAAATAGAGCTCTACCAGCAAATGGATAGAATGATTGTAGATGATGCGCCAATTATTCCTTTATATTACGATCAGGTAATACGTCTTGTAAACCACAAGATTAAAGGATTAGGCAATAATTCAATGAACCTGTTGAATTTAAAAACTGTTACAAAACAGAATTGATCAACAACCGTTTATGCAAAAAATACTTTTTGTTTGTTTAGGAAACATTTGCCGCTCGCCATTAGCAGAAGGCATCTTGTTGCATCTAAAAGAAAAACATGACCTACAGTTAGAAATAGATTCTGCAGGCACATCCAATTATCATATTGGTGAAGCACCCGATAGAAGAACGATTGCTAATGCCAAAAAAAATGGCGTCGATCTTTCTTTTTTAAGAGCAAGGCAATTTCATGAAAATGATTTTGATGCCTTTGATAAGATCTTAGTAATGGATAAAAGCAATTTTACAAATGTAATTTCGCTTGCAAAAAACGAAGATCATAAAAACAAAGTTAGTCTGTTTTTAAATACTGCTTACCCTAATACCAACATGGAAGTTCCGGATCCTTACCATGGAACCGAAAAAGATTTTGAGGATGTTTTTCAATTAGTTTATAAGGCAAGCGAGATCTTTATTAAGCAATTTTAGCATTTCCTCACAAATTTTCCTCGCAAATTTTATTTACTTTCGTTAATCGAATGGTAAACAAAAAACAATACTCATTAAAAAACTATTTTAAATTTTTATAGTCTAAAAGTAATGAGGTCTTTTGTTTCAATAGTTTTCGTTTTATCCTTATTTCAATTTTCGTTTGCCCAACAATATTTTACATCTAAAATATTGATAGATTCATTAACAAAAAAACTCGAAGCCGATTCTGCACACACCTATCGTTTTAAAAAATTAAGACCATACCTAAATGCAGATAGCCGAAATTCTTTTAACCCAACCAACCTCACCAATATTAGCGGTTTACAATATGGCGTAAGAGTAAATGAATTTCACACCTTTGGTATTGGCTTGTACACATTAAGCCGCTTTTCAACAAACAACACACCAATTGATGCCGTTTCCAAGATCAATAGATTGGGCTACGTTAATGTCTTTTATGAATACATTTAATTAAATAAAAAGTATTACAGAGTAACCTTGCCTTTTGAAGTTGGGGCAGGAGGTTTTCAAGGACGATCGCTTGATACACTATCTACTTATACTTATATATCCAAAATTTTTATGCCCTTAGGCGCCGGGGCTAAATTTATTGTTAAACATATAAGATGGGTAGGAATTTCAACGATGATCGGTTACCGATATATCCCCTACAAACAAAATTTATTAGATTATGATGGCTTGTATTATTCATTGGGAATTTGGGTGGATTTTAGGCAAATTTATAGAGACATTAAGTACTACGGCGTGCAAAAGAAACGGTATAGAAATAAGGTTAAGGCCATTCTAGCAAATTAAACTCTATTTAACCTATATTTAATAAAGGGTTTCGGTAAAAATTTTATCTTTGCCCTTCAAAATTTAAAATTATGAGTACAGCAGCAAACAAAGGCCCGATATCAAAATTTGTCGAGCACCACTATAAACATTTTAATGCAGCAGCTTTAGTAGATGCAGCTATTGGATACGAAAAACATTTAACCGAAGGTGGTAAAATGATGATCACCCTTGGTGGTGCAATGAGTACCGCCGAATTAGGAAAATCATTAGCAGAAATGATCCGTCAGGGAAAAGTAGATATTATCTCTTGTACAGGCGCCAACCTAGAAGAAGATATCATGAATTTAGTGGCTCACAGTCATTATAAGCGCGTTCCAAATTACCGCGATCTTTCTCCTCAAGATGAGTGGGATCTATTAGAGAATCATTATAATCGCGTTACAGATACGTGTATTCCTGAGGAAGAAGCCTTCCGTCGTTTACAAAAACATATTCATAAAATATGGAAGGATGCAGACACTGCAGGTGAGCGTTATTTTCCGCATGAATATATGTACAAAATTTTGTTAAGCGGTGAGCTAAAACAATATTACGAAATAGATCCGAAAGATAGTTGGATGTTAGCTGCTGCAGAACGTAACTTACCAATTGTAGTTCCAGGTTGGGAAGATAGT